>CAWUOF010000090.1:0-10705 GCA_963923765.1 uncultured bacterium
AGTATAAATCATTTCCTATCTTTGCTTGATTCATCTCTTATTTGTGCAACGCCTCTGCTTTTTCCCTGTTTTTCTAGTACTTCTTATTATTACTTATTCTGATATTTATAAAATACACTTTTTTTATAATTTCTCATTATTTATAGTAATATTCCAATTTTTTTGATTGATAATAAGTATTTTTGTGATATTAAAGTTTTTAATATTTTAAATTTTGGGGTTAATTATATTTATGTTTAGCTTAGTTTTAAAGGCTTAGGTTTAATGTTTTTTAAACTAAATTACTGTTGTAAATATATAATTTGGTATGATTAAATAACAGAATCTCAAAGTAACAGATTAGAGTAACAGAATTTTATGATTGTTGCTTGTTCTCTATGGGTGTTTATAAGCATCAATACTTAAAAACCATTAATAATTAACGGGAAAAAGAACTAAGAATTAATAACTAATTAAAGCAAAATTAAAAATATTTCTGTGGCATAGTAGATAGCCTGTGCAAAAAACAGCACAGAACAGTTATTATATTCTATTCTGAGCAATATCATCTTAACTCAAATGGCAGAAACACTATTTTTTAATGCCTTGCGTCAGGCAATAGATGAAGAAATGGCCCGCGATTCATCGGTTTTTGTACTTGGTGAAGATGTGGGACACTATGGCGGTTCCTACAAAGTAACAAAAGATCTGTACAAAAAATATGGGGAATTGCGGGTGTTAGATACGCCGATCGCGGAAAATAGCTTTACTGGTATGGCAGTTGGAGCCGCAATGACCGGACTAAGGCCCATAATTGAAGGTATGAATATGGGCTTTTTACTCCTAGCGTTTAACCAAATAGCGAATAATGCTGGTATGCTGCGCTATACTTCCGGTGGTAATTTCAAAATTCCGATGGTAATTCGCGGTCCGGGAGGAGTAGGACGGCAATTAGGGGCAGAACATTCCCAGCGTTTAGAGGCTTATTTCCAAGCAGTTCCGGGATTGAGAATAGTTGCTTGTTCAACACCGTATAATGCTAAAGGATTATTAAAATCAGCAATTCGTGATGATAATCCGGTTTTGTTTTTTGAGCACGTGCTACTGTACAACTTAAAAGAAGATTTGCCGGATACAGAATATTTGGTACCAATAAATAAAGCTGAAATAGTCAGACCAGGCAAAGATGTAACTATTTTGACTTATTCGCGGATGCGTCATCATGTGATACAGGCGGTAAAACAACTAGAAAAACAAGGTTACGATCCGGAAGTAATTGATTTAATTTCCTTGAAACCCCTAGACTTTGAGACGATCGCTCCTTCAATTCGCAAAACCCATCGGGTAATTATTGTGGAAGAATGTATGAAAACTGGTGGAATAGGAGCAGAATTAATCGCCTCTATCAACGATCGCCTATTTGATGAACTAGATGCCCCTGTGTTGCGCCTATCATCGCAGGATATACCTACTCCCTATAATGGTGCCCTAGAAAGACTAACCATTGTACAGCCAGAACAAATTGTAGAAGCCGTACAAAAAATGATGGCTCAGAAAATCTAAAATACTCCAGGCCGTTGTCTCCCTATCCTATCATCGACCAAAGAAAGTTATTATAACTTATGCCCTTGTCGGGTTTTTGGATATGGGAAAACAACGACCAATATTAATTTTAATTTTAGCGCTGGTAATTGCCGCCATTACGGTAATTCAGAAAGTGCCTGTCCAATTAGGACTAGATCTCCGGGGAGGAACTCAACTGACTATTCAGATCAAAACCTCCCAGGATGTAAAAGTCATAGATGAAAGAGTTTTGGAAGCAGTCCAGAAAGTCATTGAAAACCGGGTTAATGCCTTGGGTGTTTCCGAACCATTAGTACAAAGTGTTGGCCAAAATCAAATTCTTGTCCAACTACCTGGAGTAAGTGACCCAGAACAGGCGGAAAGAGTTTTGGGGGGTACGGCTCAGTTAGACTTTCGCCAACAAAAACCAGGAACGGAAGCCCAGTTTGAAGTTGAGCGGAAAGTGCAGTCAGACTTATTAGCCCAGCAGCAAGAATTAAAAAGAAATAAGGATGAAAAAGCGATCGCTGAAAACCAAGCTGCTATTAAACGTAGTAATGAGGCGATCGCTGCTCTTTTCGAGACTACCGGCTTAACTGGTACAAACCTGAATGATGCCTTTGCTGGCACTACTGCTGGCGGTGCATGGGAAGTTAATATCCGTTTTGACAGTAAAGGTGGCGAATTATTTGCCAATTTAACTAAAAATCTTGCCGGTACAGGCAGATCGATCGGTATTTTCCTAGATGACAAACTCATTAGTTCTCCTATAGTGGGAGCGGAATTTGCATCTGCGGGTATTCTAGGCGGTGGTGCTGTTATTACAGGCAATTTTGATGTTCGCGCCGCTAATGATTTAGCTATCCAATTACGCGGTGGCGCTCTTCCTGCACCTGTAGAAGTAGTAGAAAATCGCACTGTTGGTGCAACTTTAGGACAGGATAGTATTCGCAGTAGTATCTATGCTGGTGTTGGCGGTTTAGCCTTAGTTTTGATATTTATGGCTGTTTACTATCGCTTGCCCGGAATCATAGCTGATATAGCTTTGGTAATTTACTCTCTACTGACTTTTGCCTGTTTTAATTTACTTGGTGTGACTCTAACTTTACCTGGTATTGCTGGTTTTATCCTTAGTATCGGTATGGCTGTAGATGCTAATGTGCTGATTTTTGAACGCACTCGCGAAGAATTGCGCTCTGGTAAAAGTTTGTATCGCTCTGTAGAATCAGGTTTTTATCGCGCTTTTTCTAGCATTTTAGATAGTAACATCACTACCTTAATTGCTTGTGTAGCTTTATTTTATCTCGGTTCTGGCTTGGTTAAAGGTTTTGCTCTTACTCTGGCATTAGGGGTAGTAGTTAGTATGTTTACGGCTATTACTTGTAGTCGGACGCTGTTAATGGTAGCTATTTCTATTCCTGAACTACGCCGACCTGAATGGTTTTGTCCTAAACTGGAGGTACAACAACCATGAGATTAAATTTAATCTCACAGCGTAAAATCTGGTGGGGTTTTTCCTTGGCTATTATCCTAAGTGGGATAGTGGCGATGATAATTTCCTGGTCTCGTCCCGATATTGGTGCGCCTTTGCGCCCTAGTTTGGATTTTATCGGTGGTACTCGTTTACAATTTGAACTTGATTGTAGTAAAAGTGGTGTTTGCGATCAGCCTATAGATGTTGCGATCGCCCGGGAAATTCTCGATAAACAAGGCTTACCTAATAGCAGTATTCAGGTGCTAGGTAAAGACCAACGTAGTCTGTCTATTCGTACTAAAAGTTTAAATGTTGAACAACGTACTAAACTGCAAGACTCTCTGAGTGCTAAGTTTGGTAGTTTTGATCCACAAAAAACTCAAATAGATACTGTTGGACCTGTTTTAGGTAGACAGCTATTAAATTCTGGTTTATTGGCTGTTTTTCTGTCTTTCCTTGGTATTCTGATTTATTTAACTTTCCGTTTTCAGCTTGACTATGCCTTTTTTGCTTTTGTTGCCCTATTTCACGATGTTTTCATTACTGTAGGGATTTTCTCGATTTTGGGTTTAGTTCAAGGGGTGGAAGTTGATAGTTTGTTTATTGTGGCTTTGTTAACTATTATTGGCTTCTCTGTTAATGATACGGTGGTGATTTACGATCGGGTGCGGGAGGTAATTAGCTTACATCCAGACCAGCATATTAATCAAATAGTTGATGATGCGGTAAATCAAACTCTGACGCGATCGATTAATACTACCTTAACGGTGTTATTAACTTTATTCGCTTTGTTTTTCTTTGGTGGAGAAACCCTCAAATACTTTGCTTTGACTTTAATAGTTGGTTTCACGGCTGGCGCTTATTCAAGTATCTTCATAGCTAGTACTTTGCTGGCTTGGTGGCGAGAACGAACTGGTAGAGCAATTCTCGCTCCAGCCTCAAATTCAGAAGCTTCTAATAATTTAGAATAAAGGAGGAATAAAGGATGGAGGATGAAACTGATAAGATTAAGCCGGAAAATTCTGATGCTAATCTTAAAAAACAATTTGATAATTATCAGGAAATATCTGGTAATTCTGGTAATTCCACATCCTTTATTCCTAATTTTGAAGATACAAAATTTCATCAAGAAATAGAAAAACTACATCAGCTTATTGTCATGGGGCGGTGGCTGGTTGTAGTTTTGCTTTGGGTTACTATTGGTGTGTGGAGTATCTGGGGACTGCGATCGGAGATAGCCCTGTGGCGAGACCATTTTACCTGGGTAGCTTTGCGCTATGGTTTGGCTTATAATCGTCTGGCTACTCTTGGTTTGGCTTTGTGTATTGGTATGACTACGGCTGTTTTAATTTGGCAAAGTCGTAATATTCTGTTTGGTAGACCCCCCCAACTCCAACAATATCTGGAAAAACAAGTATTTCGTATTCGTCAACAAGGGCCTTCTCATCCTCTTTGGCAATGGATATGCCGTTGATAAATTTATTTTTTGATGATTAGTTATTTGTTGGTAATGTTTTAGTTTGACGGCATTGTTTTTGATGGATTTGTTTTTAATTCTTCTTGTAAAATTTCTTGATAAATTGTTGGTAAATAACTGGTCATAGTATTATTTTCTATGCCATAACCTAAACTTGTCCAAGTATTAGATAATAATTTTAATACATCATTTAGTTTTCCTTGGCGTAATAGGGCGGGAATATCCGCATTCCAAGCTTCTCGATCGTTTAGCCATTTATATACTACTTCATCTTGAAATTCCGGAGCAAAACTGTAGGAATTCCAGAGAATAAAATTAGTAGGATATGGATGATATATTTTAGCTTTTTCTAGCCAAGTTGTTGTAATCATTTGATAACGTCCGGCGGCAGTGGAACAATTACCACGATTTGGCCCACTAACTATAGTAATGCAGCGATCGGGATGGTGATTTAAATGAGATACATATTCTCCGCCATACATGACAAAATAAGGTCGTGATACGTTGGACTCACTAGCAGAAATTGTTCGCATTAATGCTCTTATATATGGATCTCCCCCTGTCATAACTAATGGGGCTATAGTTATTTTTCCTTTTTCATCAGGTGATGGTAATTGTTTGTTTTCTAGCCATTGCCATATAAAAAAACTAATACTAATAGTGGTTATGCCTATTGCTAAAATTCGTTTGATTTTTATATCCCTTAAACGAGCTTTTTCAAATTTAGCCTTGCGGTAAGTTATGAGTGGTAATTGATCCATTATAGATTTTCTAAGGGTGATTTACGATACTTATTTATAATTTAACCTAAAATGTTCCATAATGGAGATTTTCTTGAGTTTATGGTTTATAAATTCCAATAATATGGATATTTGATGTAAACAATAAGTAATCGTACAAAATAACTGATAATGATATATTTGAAAATTAGGTGATTATCTGTTATCAAAATGTGTAATTAGTCAAAATATTTATAAATGGGTATGTTTCATATTTGGAAAAAACCATATTTAAACTATGTAAATATCAAGTAATTTTTGTGCTTATTCCATAGAAGTAAAGGTCAAGGTAATAAGAGGTTTTTATAATTTTGAGATGCACCCTTTATTCATTAATAAAATCTAATAATTTATGAGCTAATTGTAATTTACTGCAAGGGGGTATTTCTAAATGCTTACCGGTTTTGTCTAAAAATATAGCTTGATTTGTATCACTAGCAAAGCCTGCCCCTGGTTTGTCTATGGGGTTAGCTACGATCGCATCTAATTTTTTTCTGTGTAATTTTTCCCTAGCTGGGGTAACAATATCTCCTGTTTGAGCAGCAAAACCTATTAATTTTTGCTGAGGTTGTTTTAAATTGCCTAGTTCGGCTATGATATCTGGTACTGGTTCTAAAGGTAAATGATTAGGTAGGGATTTTTTGGGTAATTTTTCTTGACTATAAATACTTGGTTTTACATCGGCTACTGCGGCTGCCATGATGGTAATATCTGCTGCGGAAAATTTTTCTAACATGACTTTGTGCATTTCTGCGGCAGTGGTAACAGAAATTATTTGAATATTATTGTTATGGAGACCAGGAATAGCGCTTGATAAATTTCCATGTACTAAAGTTACTGTTGCACCTCGATGTAAAGCAGCTTGGGCGATGGCAATTCCCATTTTGCCGGTGGCTGGGTTGCCAATAAATCTAACTGGATCGAAATATTCTCTTGTTCCTCCAGCGCTAATTAATATGTGTTTTCCGGTTAAATCTTGTTTACCATTTGTATATGATAAGGATTCGATTTGTAATAAAATCTCGCTAGGTTCTGCCATTCTACCTGCACCGACGCGATCGCAAGCTAAAATTCCCGAACCAGGCTCTATACCATAAAATCTATTATTTGTCAATATCTTTTTCCAATTTTCCTGGATAATTTTTTGCTCCCACATATCTGTATTCATAGCGGGAGCCAAAATTATTGGACAAGTAGAAGCCAAAACCGTATTAGTTAGGAGATTATCAGCTATACCATAGACTAATTTAGCCAAAGTATTAGCAGTTAGGGGAGCGATTAGGAAAACTTCTGCCCATTCTCCTAATTCAATATGTAAAGGGCGTCCATGAGGTTGCCAAAAATCTGTATCTTGATAGGCAGAATGACGGCTAAGAGTAGCTACAGTGAGAGGAGTAATAAACTCTTGAGCAGAATTAGTTAAAATTACCCGTACTTCTAAACCAGTTTTAGCCAGAGTTGATATGACTTCACAAACTTTATAAGCAGCTATTCCGCCTGTGATACCAATTAAAACTCGTTGGTATTTCATAAAGATTTTAGATTTTTGATTGGAGATGAAAGTTAATGGTTATTTTAAGATTTTTTAAGTTGATGCCATTAACTTTTCATCGAGAAGCTAAACATTAAAATTTGCTTAAGCTTCATCGTAGGCTTCTAGATCCAGAAGATAAAGGTAAGGTTCGACAAGATGGGGACGCTGAAACGCGATCGCCCGTAGCAAATGCCAATCTTCTAAACATTCAAAAGCATTGGTATAATCATCACGTTCTAAACGTGCTGCTAATTCTGCCACATCAATTGCACTCAAGGCTGAAATTTTTTGATTGGAAATGCTCAAAGTTACCATCGCGCCTCCTCTGAGTAGACAGGCATCCTAAAAACCCAATCCAGATGCACATATTTATTTTATCTCAGATTTTCACAATGTTAACCGATTGCGTTACTGATAAAATCTCGCATCAAATTAATTTCCTCTGGTTGAATTTCATGCCCCATATTAAATTCTTGATATTGCACAGATAAGCCCAAAGCAGTTAAGCCAGATCTAGCTTGATGAGCGGCAGATAAAGGTACGATGGGATCTTGCCTACCATGCATAATTAAAACTGGTAATTTATGATTTTCCAATAATTGGGGTTTTGAATGCAAATAACCACTCATAGAAACTAACCCTGCTAGGGGCAAACTCAACCCCACATCGAGAGTCATTGCCCCACCTTGGGAAAAACCACTTAAAATAGTACGAGAGAGGGGAACATTAGTAGTATTTTCTAGGGAAATTAGCCAATCTTTAAGTAATTTTTGACTTTTTTCTAACCCTTCAACATCTTCAAATTCCAAGTTATACCACATTTTTCCTCCTGGCTGATATGGATGAGGAAAAGGAGCATCAGGGCATAAAAACTGATAGTTATGTAATTGCAAAAAAGGTATTAAAGAGGCTAGATCTTGGCAATTAGCACCCCATCCATGTAACAATATAATTAAACCTGTGGGAGTTTCTCCGGTAGCTGGGGGAATATTAATAAATTGTAGAGACAAGTGATACCTCCTAAGTATTATTGCCCAATAAATTAATTAGTCAAAATATCTGGTTTTGACTTTAGCAAAAAGCATTGTGGGGTTAAGTTAGTGACTGCAAAAAAAGTGAAGAGTGCTTGAGCGATGATAAAGTTAAACAATTTATGTTAGTTACTTGTTTCGCCATTTACTCTTCACTATCAATTTTTTATTTTGTGATTAATTCACAACTTTAAGAGATTCTTTAAGCCATTGCTCCTTCGGCTGCTTCGTATCCAGTGCGGCGGCGGGGACTTTGAAAATTATTTCTGGATGCGCCACCTTGCCCACCGGTTGCTTGGGCGCTTGAATCATCCCATTGATTATCGTTATCATCTTCGTCATTACTCTTATTAGCTCCGGGCTGATAACGTTTTTTCGACGAGAAGCGACCAGTAGTTTTGCGTTTACGAAATTTGCGAGCGTAAGCCTGATTTCGTAAAGCTTTTTCTTTTTTGGGGTTGCGGCGTTTAGACATTGTGACCTCATAGTAAAGAATAATAGCACTAACAAACTTTTAGGTAATTTCAGTAACAACTCTGATTAATTAACAGTAGGTGTTATAAAAGTTAGTTTGACAGCACTATCAAAATATGATATGGGGAGATAAATTAGCAATCTGCTTTTGGTTATTTTCCCCTTGCCTCCAGATTTTATGAATTCACTAAATACTAAAATCTAGGGCGTGAAATAATAGAAAAGCACAATTTAGCACATTTCTACAAACTGGCATCCCGACTGCCTAACTGAATGCTGTTGCTTCGCCAGTGATTATTGTTGCATTTCGCACCATTGAACCGAGAAATTTATTCTAGCTTTTCGATGCGCTGCTAAAATTTGTGCTTATGCCAATAGATGGATTGGGCCGGTTTTAAGCTTTAGGGCGATCGCCTCCCTTCGAGGCCCAGTCTCGATAAATATTTGTTTCAGCTTGACCTTAGTATGCTGATTTAACAATAGGCCAATATCACTTGTCATCAAACTTGATCCATCCTAACAATACATCCAGTCGAAACTTCCTCGCTAAAAAAAACGGGAAATTATTCAGAAGGGAAAGATACCATTTACAGATTTATATTTTACCACTGGAAGACTGGCAAACATATTTATTAGGACTTAAGAAAATGAGGCCAGGGAGAGGGGGCAGGGGCCAGAGTTAGTTAACTAAAATGCTTGCATCTAAAATTTAGTTTTTGCATCCAACAAAATGCCCAATTTCTGAAGAAAAGATTATGTCCAGAAGTAAAACTATAGTTAGATTTATCCTTATAAGTAAATACAAACCATGTTAGAATGGTCAATTTTAAGGGAGTAGAAATCATGGCTCGTCTGGCACTGCTGAGTACCTCAGATAAAACAGCAATAGTTGATCTTGCCAAAAGTTTAATAGAAGAATTTGGGTTTGATATTATTAGCAGTGGTGGGACAGCCCAAGCTCTTAAAAATGCTGGCTTACCTGTCACTAAAGTTTCTGATTATACTGGCTCGCCGGAGATTTTGGGCGGGAGAGTGAAAACGTTACATCCACGTATTCATGGCGGTATTTTGGCGAGAAAAAATTTACAAACAGATTTAGATGATTTGGCTAATCAAAATATTCGCCCGATCGATTTAGTGGTGGTTAATCTTTATCCGTTTCAGGAAACTATTGCTAAAGCTGATGTAAGTTTAGCAGAGGCGATCGAGCAAATTGATATTGGCGGGCCGGCAATGCTTCGGGCATCGGCGAAAAATTATGCTCACTTAACAGTTTTAACTTCTCCTAATCAATATGATAGCTATTTACAAATGCTGCGGGAAAATGAAGGAGAAACTACTGTAACTTTCCGACAAGCTTGTGCTGTAGAAGCTTTTTGGCATACTGCTAGATATGATTTAGCCATCGCTTCCTATCTGGAAAAACAACAAAAACCAGAGGGGAAAATGACCCAAGAATTTATGCTATATGGGCAAGAATTACAATCTTTACGCTATGGAGAAAACCCCCATCAAGCGGCGGCTTGGTATGGGATTGGCAATAGTCCTACTGGTTGGACTGCCGCCCATAAATTGCAAGGTAAAGAACTAAGTTACAATAATTTAATAGATTTAGAAGCTGCCCGTAGATTAATTATAGAATTTACAGATAAACCAGCCGCAGCTATTCTTAAACATACTAATCCCTGTGGTGTGGCTATAGGTGATACTTTGGTAGAAGCATACCAAAAAGCTTTTAATGCTGATTCTGTGTCGGCTTTTGGTGGAATTGTTGCTGTTAATAAACCTCTTGATGCAGCAACGGCAGAGGCAATGACCAAAACTTTTTTGGAATGTATAGTAACACCAAGTTGTGAACCGGAAGCGGAAGCTATTTTAAAGGCTAAATCTAATCTAAGAGTTTTAACTTTAGGAGATTTAAAATCAGGATATGAGCATAATATCCGATTAGTAGCTGGTGGTTTTTTGGTGCAAGAAGTAGATGATTTAATAGAAGATACTGATACCTGGCAAGTAGTGACAAAATTGCAACCTACTCCTGCACAATTACAAGAGTTATTATTTGCTTGGAAAGTGGTAAAGCACGTTAAATCTAATGCGATCGTAATTACTAAAGATCGTACTACTTTAGGTGTTGGTGCTGGTCAAATGAATCGGGTTGGCTCTGTTAAAATTGCCTTGGAGCAAGCTGGAGAAAAAGCTAAAGGTGGTTTTCTTGCTAGTGATGGGTTTTTCCCCTTTGATGATTCTGTAAAAACTGCGGCAGCAGCAGGAATTGTGGCTATTATTCAACCGGGCGGTAGTATGCGAGATTCGGCTTCTATTAAAACTGCCGATGAGTTAGGTTTAATTATGTTATGTACTGGGGTACGTCATTTCTTGCATTAGAAATGG
>CAWUOF010000091.1:0-10623 GCA_963923765.1 uncultured bacterium
TGGCGGATTTGTCAAAACAAAAAACTCAAATTTTATAGTAGCGTGAAACAGCCCTCCCTGCCTCAATTATGAGGCAAAAACCTAATTATTACATCTTATATTTTCCGCCTTTCTTCGGATCTGTCCAGCCGTTTTTGGGTGCGTCAGACAAAAATTTATTACTCAGATAACTAGGTTAACTTTCTGACGCACCCTACAATTCTTTATATTTGGCTTACTGGCGGATTTGTCAAAACAAAAAACTCAAATTTTATAGTAGCGTGAAACAGCCCTCCCTGCCTCAATTATGAGGCAAAAACCTAATTATTACATCTTATATTTTCCGCCTTTCTTCGGATCTGTCCAGTCGCAAGCATAACCTTTAGTTTCCGCTACAAATTGATTCCAAGGAATAGGATCTACGGGTTTATCAGTAGCATAAACTATTTTAAATTGACCATCATCTTGAATTTCTCCAATACGAACTATTTTAGAAATATGATGATTTGCTTGCATTGTTACTTTACCACCGGGAGCGTCAAAACTTTGTCTGATCGCTGCTGCTCTTACCTTATCTAAATCATCCGCCGTTTGTGCTTTTTCTACTGCCTGTTTCCATAGATAAACCATGATATAAGCCGCTTCCATTGGGTCATTTGTCACCTTATCTTGACCGTATTTCCCTTTAAAAGCTTCTACAAATTTCTTATTAGCAGGACTATCTACACTCATAAAGTAATTCCAAGCGGCATAATGTCCTTTTAGATAAGTTGGACCAATAGTTTTTACTTCTTCCTCGGCAATACTTACAGACATCACCGGATATTTATCTGGTCCTAAACCTGCACCTTGCAACTGCTTAAAGAAAGCCACGTTACTATCACCATTGAGAGTATTAAAAATTACTCCACCATTAGGTAAAGCTTGTTGAATTTTGCTAATAATTGGTGTAACTTCTGTACCCCCTAGAGGTAAATAATCTTCTCCGACAGATTTTCCCCCCAAGGCTTCTAATTGAGCCTTAATAATAGTATTAGCTGTTTTCGGGAAAATATAATCAGAACCAACTAAAAAGAACTCTTTGCTTTTATTTTTTAACAGCCAATCTACTGCCGGTTCTATTTGTTGATTAGGAGCCGCACCGGTGTAGAAAATATTTTTAGAACATTCCTGCCCTTCATACTGTACAGGATACCAGAGCAGATGATTTTTTGCTTCAAATACTGGTTTTACATTAGTACGACTAGCAGAAGTCCAACAACCAAAAACAGTTACTACTTTATCCTGTTCAATAAGTTTAGTGGCTTTTTCTTTGAAAGTATCCCAATTAGATTGACCATCTTCTATAATTGGTTCAATCTGTTTACCTAGAACACCTCCAGCTTTATTTATTTCTTCAATTGCTAATAGTTCGGCATTTTTAACGCTAGTTTCACTAATCGCCATTGTACCGCTTAGAGAATGTAAAATTCCCACTTTAATAGTGTTGCCACTGCCCGGTTGTGCTGCTGTTGGGGTTGCTACAGGAGAAGTAGTGGTATTAGTTGCGTTTTGTTGCGGTCTGCTACAGGCTTTCAAAAAAATACTTGTTCCTAAACCAGCCGAACCATATACTAGAAATTGACGCCGACTAAATCTTTTTGACATTTAATTACTCCGGCATTTGTCTGCAATTATGGTGGATTTGTTGATAAATAAATTAGATTCAGAGTGTGATATTAGGATGGTATTTTAAAGGCATTTGTCTTTTTTGCTACAATTTTTCGATAAATTTTATATCTTTTTTAAACTTGGCTGCAATTAAGTATAGATCTTTTGCGGATAATTATATATTTATTATAAGGTTTATAAAAGTAAAAGGTAGTTTTTGGCAATTTTTTACAATAAAATATAATTAAATATTCTTATATATTTATAGCCGTCGCCATGAATATTAGGACCAAAACCGCCCCAGCCGCATTTATTTAAAAACTAGAAAAATATACAATTCCTAACTGTAATGGTGACTACAGTAGGGGATATTAAAATTTTAATTTCTGATTATATGATTTTAATATTAGATGTGATGTCACTAAATATTTATTATCGATCGCCCATCCCAAAAACTTTAATAAACTTAATTACTGATTCTAATCCTGTTTTGGTTTTTAAATTAGTAAATACAAAAGGTTTTTCACCACGCATTTTTTTAGCGTCTCTTTCCATAATACTTAAAGAAGCACCTACTTGAGAGGCTAAGTCAATTTTATTAATTACTAATAAATCAGATTTAGTAATACCAGGGCCGCCTTTTCGGGGAATTTTATCACCAGCAGCAACATCTATAACATAAATAGTTAAATCTACCAATTCCGGACTAAAAGTAGAAGCTAGGTTATCTCCTCCACTTTCTACAAATAGTAAATCTAAATCTGGAAAACGAGTTTCTAATTCTTCGATAGCTGCTAAATTAATAGATGCATCTTCCCGAATAGCTGTATGAGGACAACCTCCTGTTTCTACTCCCATAATGCGATCGCTTTCTAATGCCTGACTCCTGACTAAAAATTGAGCATCTTCTTGGGTGTAAATATCATTTGTCACCACCGCTATTTTATATTCTTCCCGCAATGCTTTACATAAAACATCCACTAAAGCAGTTTTACCCGAACCCACTGGGCCAGCAATTCCTATTCTTAATGCATTCATAATTTTTTCTTCTCCTTGTAGGGTAAACACTAATAGGTTTTAACTGTTTTAACTGCGAAATAATCTACTATATAGGGTTTCATGTTTCATACTTGCCAAGGATAACCCCCAACTACAGCTACTTAAATCATCATCTTCTAAAGCTAGAATATCTTGAGATGTATTAATTAAAGTTGATTGTAATTCTAATAATATTTTTTGTCCAGTTGTTTGCCCCAGTGGTATTAGTTTTACTCCGGCTGTAATTAGGTTTGTTGCCCAACTTTGTAAGTATCCTAAAATAGCAGCTTGGCTATCTATTTCCCAATGGGCTGCTGCTATACCAAAAGCTATGGGATAATTACAGGGTTTTCCCATCGCTGTTGCTATTTCTTGTAATGGTAATTTCAGATCTAATAATAATTTGATTAGACTATTGCCCATTTGTGCGCTTTGTTGTCGCAATTCTTCACTTTCTCTAGCCGCCGTTGCCCAATGATTCCATTTAATTAGTGTATTTAATTCTCCTAATTGTACGGCTTTATATGCTCTTAACATTAATGCTGTTTCTATGCGTATATAACCGCTATTTAAGTTAGTTTTTATCCAATTTTCCAAGGTATTTTTATCAATAATTATCTGGTCTATTACTAAAGTTTCTAAACCTTCGGAATAGCTATAAGCTCCTATTGGTAAAGCAGGGCTGGCTAATTGTAATAAATATAAAAGTTTATTCATTACTAATTTTTCCTATTCTCCATGCTTATAGGCTCCTAATTCTGGTTGAAATGGGGCGATTTCTTCCTGTACTTCTAAACCTAGTTTTTCTAACATCGATCGCAACACGGCATCTGGTGATAAACGTAAATAATCTGTGGTAATTTCTAAGGCAATATGACGATTACCGAGATGATAAGCTGCTTTGAGTAAATCTAAAAATGTATTAGCAGTAACAGTAAAAACAGGTTCAGGTTTAGCAATAATTCTAATTAGTATGCTGTTATCTTCTGAGGTTAAAATATCTCCATTACTCAATATTGTGCCCCTGGGTAAATATAAATTGATTATATTGTCTTCTATCTCATGTATATAGCGACTCCGATGGCGTTCTTCGGCTGTGAGTGCTAGGGTAAAGTTTACTGATATATTTGGGTTAGCTGGTAATTTTTGGGTGATTTTGTGCAATTCGATCGCCTTTGGTAATTTTCCCATTACTTTTGTCCCGGCTTAGTATATTTGCCAGAGTCAAAAAGCTAATTTATTTGTGATATATCATTTTTTTTATCTATTAAATCTAATTTTCTACTGGAAATTATATTAATTTTTAATAATTTTTGTAAAACACGCCTAATCATGCTGATATTTAATATACTAGATATATGGAGAAAATCCAAAATAATTTATGAAAAAAAAATGAAAAAAATAGGTATGGCCTAAATATTTAGGAGCAGAAATTTGCCATCCCAACTCAAGGAGAACTTATAATTTAGATATACTTCAGAAAAAATAATTTCCACAAAAATCCAAGTTTTTTATCCAGTTGATTAGTTATTTTTTCCCAAGTTTTGAGAAATTGGGTAGCCCAGAAAAATTAAATTTTCTAAATAAACAGTCTTGAGGATAGATATTAGGGTCATTTTAGGTTGATAAAAATAGACCAAGTGGGACAATGATGGTTATTATACTTATTTCAGCAATGGAGAAAAATTTAATAAAAAATTAGTAAAAAAATTAGTAAAAAAATCGGGTATTCATTAATATTAAATAATAAAAAATTATTACATAAATGTATTTACCATAAAATCACAAAAAATCCAAATCAAAATTAATATATAAATAGCGTCCTAACTACTTTCTAAAGCATACTATGAATTATTGCCACAATCCCCATTGCCAAAAACCCTTAAATTATAACGGGGCAGAGTTTTGCCAAAGCTGCGGATCTTCATTACTGCTAAAAAATCGTTATCGCATCATCAAACAGTTGGGTGGTGGAGTTTTAGGAAGAACTTTTTTAGCCATAGATGAAGACAAACCCTCGAAAAATCGTTGCGTTGTTAAGCAAATTTTTCCAACATATTCTTATAGTATTGCTAAGACTAACTCAGAAACATTTCGAGTTTTAACAAACTCCCTCGATCGCATAGGTAATCATTCTCAAATACCCCAATTATTAGCTTGTTTTGAGCTAAATAATTATAAATATTTAGTGCAAGAATATATTTTAGGGCGAAATCTAGCACAGGAATTAGAGGAGTGCGGGCCTTTTGATGAAAATAAAATTCGTCAATTACTAGAAGAAATACTACCAGTATTAGAATTTATTCACGAACATCAAATAATTCACGGAGATATTAAGCCAGAAAATATTATTCGTCGCCCAAGCGATCGCCGGTTAGTTTTAGTAGATTTTGGTAGCGCAATACTCACCACAGAAAGTGATGGAATTACCCAGGAAATATTAACAGGTGATGCCGAATATGTTGCACCGGAACAAATCACCGGGAAAATATTTACTAATAGCGACATTTACAGTTTAGGAGTAACTTGCATTCATCTTTTCACCCAAATTTCACCTTTTGATTTATTCGATAATCATACTAATTTATGGATATGGCGAGATTATCTAAATTTCCTAGATATATCAGAATACAAAAATATTATTTACAGCAAGCAACATTTAATTAGCGATAATTTAGGCAAAATTATCAATAAAATGCTGGAAAAATCCTACAGCGATCGCTACCAAACAGCCACAGAAGTTATTAAAGACTTAAAATTTTGGAATCTCCCCCGAATAAATTCAGCCCAAAGCAAATTAACTATAGCAAGTTTAGGAGGTTCAATTATTGCTATTTTATTAGCAATGTTTAACAGTAGCATTTTCTCAAATTATCCAGTTCCCGACACATCTTTTACTCTCCCAGAAATATCAAACCCTGTACCAAAATCCGATAAATATAGCCAATTTCAACCTAATTGGCGCAAGGTACATTTTATACAAAATATGCCAGGAATTTATGGGCAGGTTTGGTCTATTGCTATAAGTCCAGATGGGAAAAATATAGCTAATGGCAGTTATGAAGAAATCAAAATTTGGAATATAGATAATGGCGATAAAAAAACCATTAAAACCCCAAAATTAGGGGCTATTTGGTCAATAGCGATCGCTCCTGATGGTAAAACAATTGCCAGTGGTAGCGAAAATAAAACTATCCAACTATGGGATATTAAAACCGGCAAACTTCTGCAAAAATTAACCGGACATACTGGCGGAATTTTCTCTGTAGCTTTTAGTGCAGATGGCAAATATCTAGCCAGTGCTAGTGAAGATAAAACTATCAAATTGTGGAGTAAAGATGGCGAATTACTTTACACATTTATAGGTCATTCTAGGGAAGTGCAATCAGTTGCTTTTAGCCCCGATAGTCAAACTATAGCAACGGGGGGTAATGACGGCAAAATTAAACTATGGAATGTTAACACCGGTGAACTAATTACTACCCTTAACGGTCATACAGCAGCAGTATGGTCAGTCGCCTTTAGTCCAGATGGAGAAAATCTTGCTAGTGGCAGTTGGGATAACACCGTGAAACTATGGAATGTCAATACAGGTAAACAAATTAATACCTTAATTAGTCATACTAATAAAGTACAATCAGTTGCCTTTAGTCCGGATGGTAAACTTCTGGCTACGGGTGATTTTAAAGGTATTATTAAAATATGGGATGTAGACTCAGGAAATATACTCGATACCCTCAAACAACATTCAGCTTGGGTGAATTTAGTTTTCAGTCCTGATGGTCAGATATTAGTTAGCGGTAGTTTTGATGAAACTATCAAATTATGGGGTATTTATCCATAAAAATCAATTCACCTATTAAACCCTCAGTTTTTAGCTGTACAATTAACTAGAAAATTCGTAGGTTAGTTTTTAACTAAATTTAAACCAACCTACGAAAATTTATGTTTTTAATTAATATTAAAATATAACATTAATATATAAATTTATGCCTTATTTATTCATTTTATGACCTATTGCCTCAATCCCGATTGCCAAAACCCCAGCAATAACCCAGATAAAATAAAATTTTGCCAAAGTTGCGGCGCTAAGTTACTTCTAAAGGACCGCTATCGGGCCATAGAAATAATTGGTGAAGGCGGTTTTGGCAGAACTTTTTTAGCCATAGATGAAGATAAACCCTCTAAACCTCAATGTGTAATTAAACAATTTTGTCCCCAAGCTTTAGGTAGCAAAAATGCCGACAAAGCAGCAGAATTATTTGAACAAGAAGCCCGACGACTGGATGAGTTAGGCGATCATCCTCAAATACCTGCACTTTTCGCCCATTTTGCCCAAGATGGGCATCAATATTTAATACAACAATTTATCAACGGAAAAAACTTAGCCAAAATATTAACAACAGAAGGCCCTTTTACAGAAAATCAAATCGAAAATTTACTGTATAGTTTGCTGAGAATATTAGATTTTATTCACTCTCATAATATTATTCACCGCGATATTAAACCAGAAAATATCATTCTTAGCAATAAAGGACAACTGGTTTTAGTTGATTTTGGTGCAGCTAAATGGGTACAGGGAACAG
Source organism: uncultured bacterium (assembly GCA_963923765.1). Lineage (GTDB taxonomy): Bacteria > Cyanobacteriota > Cyanobacteriia > Cyanobacteriales > CAWUOF01 > CAWUOF01. The sequence continues at coordinate 7,254 of CAWUOF010000091.1, forward strand.
CATTATATAAAACTGGTACAGTAATTGGTTCTGTAGAATATACCGCCCCAGAACAAACTAGAGGGAAAGCTACATTTGCTAGTGATATTTATAGCTTAGGTGTAACTTGTATTCATTTACTTACAAAAATAAATCCTTTTGATCTATTTAGTGATAGTGATGATGCTTGGATATGGCGAGATTTTTTGAAAAATCCTTTACAAAATGAAAATCTGGGAGCAATTCTCGATAAAATGCTAGAAAGAGCAACGAGTCGCCGCTTTGCTTCAGCGCGAGAAGTGCTTAATCAATTAAATACTGGGGTTTATAGTTGGAAAAATTCATCGGTAAATACTCAAAATATTATCACTGGAAGTAATTATAAAAATGTATCAAATACGCTTGCTAATGCGGTATCAATATCTTTACCAGTAACTCAGTTAGCGCCTACACAGTTTGCTTTTGCAACAACAACATGGGAATGTATTCGGACTCTGATAGGACATTCTAACTGGGTTTGGTCGATCGCTATTAGTCCCGATGGCCAAACTATTGCTAGTGGCAGTCGCGATCGCACCATCAAAATTTGGCATTTAGGCACTGGTAGAGATATTTTTACCCTTACCGGACATTCTAATTTAATTTGGTCGGTTTGTATCAGCCCAGACGGTCAAACTCTTGTTAGTGGAAGTGAAGATAAAACTATTAAAATTTGGCAGTTAGGCGCTTTAATAGCAGAAAATGAAAACTGGCAAAATTTTGGTATTATTCCCGCTTCGGTTTTATCTTCTCCTTCTTTATTATGTACTTTAGTCGAACATCATGGGCCGGTTTATGCGGTTGCTATTAGTCCGGATGGTAAAATTATTACTAGTGGTAGTGGAGATAAAACTATTAAAATTTGGCAATTAGGTAAACGTAGATCTCTACAAACTTTAACTCGTCACTCTTTTTGGGTGCGATCGGTTGCCTTTAGTCCAGATGGGGAAATTATTGCTAGTGGAGGACAAGATAATACTATTCATTTATGGCATATTAATGCTAATAAATGGAGTCGCACTTTGTTAGGACATTCTGGCTTAGTGCGTTGTTTTGCTTTTACTCCTGATGGGGAAATTTTAGCTAGTGCTAGTGCAGATAAAACTATTAAACTTTGGCATTTAGATAGTGGTAGAGAAATTCATACCTTAACAGGGCATACAGATGGAATTAGCTCGATCGCCATCAGTCCAGATGGACAAATTCTTGTTAGTGGTAGTCGCGATAAAACTATTAAAGTTTGGCAGTTGTCTACTGGAAAAGAAATTTGCACCCTTACCGGACATTCTGCCGCAGTTTTCACTGTTGCTATTACCCCCGATGGTAAAAATATAGTTAGCGGTAGCCAAGATACAACTATTAAAATTTGGCGTTGTAAATAAGCATCTCCATTATCAGTTATTTTAAAGTTATTACTTTTGATAAATTTACCCAATATAGAAATTATAATGATATTCTGTATTTTCTACTAAACCTAGTTTTAAAAAATTATGTGTAATTAATAACTATAAATAAACAATAGAAAACCCTAACAACAAAAGAAAATATGAACCAGGTCGATCGCTACTATCAAATTCTTGGAATTAAACCCGGTGCCACCGGCGCCGAAGTTAAACAAGCTTATCGCCAACTAGCAAAAATTTGGCATCCCGATAACTTTCATAATGACCAGCAACAAAAAAAACAAGCAGAAGCAGAAATAAAAAAAATTAACGAAGCCTATCAATTTTTAAAAAATTATCATTATGTTGGGGAAAATAAATCATCATCTTCTTCTACTTCTTCTTCTCAAGTTTATAAAAATCAAACCATTAATGCTGAAACTTACTATCAACAAGGTATAGAAAATTTCCAAAAAGCAAGATATCAAGAAGCCTTAGAAGATTTTACCCAAACTATACAATTAAATCCTAATTACATTAATGCTTATAGATATCGAGGGTTTGTATGTGAAAAATTAGGTTATCATCATAGAGCTAAAGCAGATTTTCGTCAAGCTTTAGAAATAAGCTTAAAATACCAAACTGCTGAAAAATCAGCAAAAAAGGTACAAGAAAAAGAACCAAAACCAACCCCAGTCCCACCACCAGAAACACAAACTAACCCACCAGAAACGCGATCGCATAAAGAACCAAAACCAACCCCAGTCCCACCACCAGAAACACAAACTAACCCACCAGAAACGCGATCGAACTATGCAAAAATTCCTGATTTATTCCAAGATATCATCACCTTAACAGGACATAATGATTTAGTTTCCTGCGTTGTCATCAGTCGAGATGGTAGAATACTCGCTAGTAGCAGCTACGATAAAACTATTAAATTATGGAATTTGCGGACAGGCAAACTAATTTATACCCTTACAGGACATACAGAAATAATACGTTGTTTGGCCATCAATCGCACCGGCTTAACTCTTGCCAGTGGTAGTGCAGACAAAACTATCAAATTATGGAATATAACCACAGGAAAACTAATTTCTACCCTTGGCAGTTGGTTAACTGGACATAGAGAAGAAATATTAACCCTAGCCTTTAGTCCAAATGGGCAAATTTTAGCCAGTGGTAGTGCAGATAAAACTATCAAATTATGGAATATAAATACTGGTAAAGAAATTTCTACTTTTAGTGAAAACCAAGGTAAAATATTAACCCTAGCTATTACTCCCAATGGCAACAATTTAATTAGTAGCGGTTTAAATATACCTGTAAAAATTTGGCAATTTCCCGAAGGTAAATTAATTAGAAATATTACAGATAATTCCCAAAATTCCCAAAATGTTTTATCCCTTGCCATTAGCCCCGATGGGCAAATACTAGCCAGTAGTCATTTAACAGAAATTAAACTCTGGCAAATAGCTAGTGGTAAAGAATTAAATACCTGGCAAGCACATCAAGATTTAATTAACTCCCTGGCTATTAGTCCCAATGGGCAAATTTTAGCCAGTGGTAGTTATGATACTAATATAAAACTATGGCAAATTAGCACAGGCAAAGAAATATCTACCCTGAGTGGACATACAGATATAGTTTATTCCGTTGCCTTCAGTCCTGATAATAAATTTATTGCCAGTGGTAGCCGAGACAAAACCATCAAAATTTGGCAAATTAATTAATAAAATCATCTCATCAATTTAAAATCGCTATGGCTTAACCTAACTAAACTTTTGTAATTACGGTTATGACTTTTTTCTGTTTTTTAATTAATTGATAGGGCAGGGGCGGGTTTATTTATATGGTTGGTTTATATCATTATTTATCGACCCGCCCCTACAAATATAATTGCCTGTAATATGGGTTTTTAATTAATTGATAGGGCAGGGGCGGGTTTATTTATATGGTTGGTTTATATC
>CAWUOF010000092.1:0-10601 GCA_963923765.1 uncultured bacterium
CAAAATATTGATTATTTAAACAGCGCGATAATTCAGCTAATAAGGTAGATTTACCCTGGGGGGGTAACAAGCAAGCTAAAAACTAGACTGGATAAGGGTTAAAGCTCTAAAACCTTGACGATAAAATCGGCGTTTATGGGGTGATAAATTGATTAATTCTTGTACTTTTTCTTGATATTTTTCTACATTTTCGGCCCATTCTTTACTATCTAATCCGACTCCAAAAGTGCTACGTCGTTTAGATTTTTTCCCTGTTTCTTTGGGACGAGATACATATTTGTGGATAGTTTTTTTCTCGATTTTTTCTCCATCAATAATTCCTTGAAAATAAGCCAAACTCATTACTAAAACTATTCCATTTAATCGTTCTCCTCTTAAGCCTGTTTGTTCAAGATTATAACCACCTTTTTTAAAATCTCTAAACATCTCTTCAATTCCCATCCGATGTTTATATGCTTGAATTGCCTCGGTTAAACTTCCTAAATTTGTCAAAATAAACCAAGGAGATTCTGATTTTTTTGATCGATATTTTCTCCGCCATTTAGCCGCCACTTCAAACCCATTAGCCGGCTGACTTTTTCTAATTCTTTTACCTGCATAAAAAGCCGATACTCCTGGTTTTACTCCTAATTGGTCTAAACGTTGCCAATTATCTTTTTCTATCTCAATGCATACATTCTTTTTTAGTCTTAAACTAAATCCTACTTTCCTTTCTCTGAGCCAGTTTGCTAAATCTAATGAACAAAATTCTCGGTCTCCTAGTACCACGATTTGATAATCTTTTAAAAGCGAAAACACTGGGCCTAATACTTCACTTTGTTCGGCCAAAGTACTATTTCCTAACGTCGGCAAAAATTTCCAATTTAAAGGTATTCCTCTTTTTTTCCATACTAAACTTATCATTAATAAATTTAGGTCTCGCCATTGAGTTCTATCAATGGTGATATATAATTTTTGCAGTTTTTTGTTATCTGTTAACCAATTGATAATTAATGGCCACAAAATCTGAGCAATTATTAATTGGGGAATCTCCAAGAATCTTTGTAATTTACGTCGGCGGCCCTCCCAAGTAATTGGTAATGGAAAAATTCTCGCCAGTCTTTCTAACCTTACATCTTTTTTGATTTGAAGTATGTCAATTAAAAATTCTAATATAAATAATTGGGATGTAGTTAGTTGCTTTTTCAGATGATTGTGATATAATTCAATCAACATTTTTTTTAAGGTAGGTTTTTGCTAATTATAGCAGACCTATTTTTTTTTTTCTTATTCGCTTCATCCCTTATCCTGTAAAGATTTTAGCCTTCTTGTTACCCCCCCAGATAATGAAAAATAACATTATTTTCCTAAAATTAATCTGTAGGGAGAGTCACACCTAATATTTAATATATATAATCAGGATTTAAAATTATGACTTACCCTACAGGATGGAGAATTAGTTTTTGCTGGTAATTATTGGATTCAGAACTAATTATTTTGCCTGATTTTAATTAGGCATTAACTAATCAAAAATTATCCTATTCTGCTGCGGCAACATCATCAGGATTTTTTGGCCAAATTTCGCTGCGTACCTCATAAAAATTAGTAATAGGAGGCTTGGCAAATAAATGTGCCATTTTATGCATTATTTCTTGATAAGCTGCGCTTTTATTTGCTTCCATATCTTCTTCATTGTCCCAAAGAATTACAGCGATGCCTTTATCTGTCCCTGGTTCCTTAAACAGATATGCTCCTTTAAAACCTTGAGAATAGGTAGCAACAGCTTGTTCATAAAGTTGTTCAGCTTCTTCAAATTTACCTGGTTTAAATTCTCCGATGGCAATATAGGCAAATTTATATTTAAGAAAATCTAAAAATTCCGACATGGTTTTTCCTCCACAAATGTTAAGGTTACTGTAAAGTGTATTTTACAGCTTTTTAGTATCATTACTTGGCTTTTCTTAACTTAATTAGAAAGTTGTGGTGGCAAAAACTTTGTCAATATGGAAAGGTTATGTAATGGTATATTACAGAAAAATAAATTTATCTATAGATTGATTTTATATTTGTTAAATATTGCAATATTATAGAGATTAGTATATTTATTAAAAATCCTAACAAAGCTACAATAAGGGATTTTTTAGATATTAAATATATTCGGAATGGCAACAAGACAAACACCAGATTGAAACCGTAAGAGATTGAAACCGTCCCAGTAAAGGCCAGTTATCACAGGAATTAACTTAAGGGCCGATTGTTTCATGTTCGATCGCTAGGCATAAATTCGGGAAAAAAATATTACTTTTTGTATCAATTCCGGCTCTTTAAGCTTTATATTATTTAAAAGTTGGGAGTTATTGAAAATTCGCAAGAATTAATTTATGAACGCAGTTGATGACAAAACGATTGTCCGCGATTATTTCAACGCCACTGGTTTTGACCGATGGCAACGTATTTATGGCAATGGCCAGGTAAATAAAGTCCAGCGAGATATTCGCGAAGGACATCAGCGGACAGTCGATACAGTCCTCTCCTGGCTGAAAGCTGATGGTAATTTGCAGGGAATGTCTATATGTGATGCTGGTTGTGGGGTAGGTAGTCTGAGCATTCCTTTAGTAAAAGAAGGAGCGATCGTCTATGCTAGTGACATCTCAGAAAAGATGGTACAAGAAGCATATTTGAGAGCTACAACTACTCTAATTAATGCTAATAATCTTACCTGCATGACTCAAGATTTGGAAGCTTTAAGCGGTCGCTATCATACAGTTATTTGTCTGGATGTGCTTATTCACTATCCCCAAGACAAAGCTGCTGACATGATTAAGCATCTTTGCTCCCTCGCTGACGCACGAATAATTGTTAGCTTTGCTCCCAAAACATTAGCTCTAAGCTTGTTAAAAAAGGTAGGAGAATTTTTCCCCGGTCCTAGTAAAACTACTCGCGCTTATCAGCATCGTGAAGAAGATATCATTCAGATGCTTAATGATAATGGCTTTGTGGTTGGCAGGCAAGCAATGACGAGTACTCGTTTTTACTTTTCTCGTCTAATAGAAGCTACTCGTAAATAAAATCCTAAAATTAAGATACCCGATTTATTTAAGAAATTGGGTATCTTTTCAAAAATTGGGTATCTTTTCAAAAATTGGATATATTTTTACTGAGATTTAAAATTACTATAATTTTGAGATTTGTTAAAAATATTTGCTAGTCAATAAAAATATAATTATAATTAAACAGATGGATATTCACAAATAATAAGTAAAATTGCTGATTATCCAAGTCAATCATTAAATTAGATAAATTATATTAACAGTAAATATGAAATTAATAAAAAAAATAGCGGCTGTGATACTGCTAACAATTGGCTTACCTTTTTCAATAATGCCAATAGTAGAATTTTTAAACCCAAAAACACCAGAAAAAACTAAACAAGGTGATATACTGGTTTTTATTTTTTTAGGTGCGCCTTGCAGTAGTTTGGGCGGTTTTTTATTGTGGCGTTTAAGGCAACAAAATCAGAAAGAAATTAGCGATCGCCTACAAGATACTTTTTTCCGGATAGTTAAAGAAAATCAAGGAAATATTACGGTTTTGCGCTTTGCGATGGAAACGAAACTATCAGGAGAGGCGGCGAAAAAATATTTAGATACACAAGTTAAAGAATTTAGTGGTTCCTTAGAAGTTAGCGATCGAGGAGATATTTCTTACCACTTTGATATTTAATCCCTTCTAATTGCCAATTGTAGAAACCATACAAATAAAAAACCAAATTATATTTATTTGATTATTATTATTTCTAAAAAATGACCATTTTTTCCCTTGGGCTTGGCCTAGTAGTATTGGGCCAATATTAAAAACTTTAAAAAATAAATAGATAAATCGGGAACGAAGAAAAAAAAATTGTAGTTTTCCTTAATACTGGTGAGGCGAGTCAGTGTGCCGCCATCAAACCAAGTTTCAGCACAATTAAGACACCAGTATATATGCTTAAGGCTAGAGAATTTGTAGGGTAGAGAAAGGTAAAAAAACCTAGTAATAGCAAGGGTTCCACGATATCTATCGATCTTTAAGATAGCCGCTAATTGTGATTTCGATCGCATCAAAAAAACCGCATCATCACAAAGACTTCCCATAATTAGTCACTTGGACTCAGTAATTTTATCACATTAAATTAGGGTTTTACATCAATTAAATATTGCGATATTATCACGCCCAATACCGTTTTAAATCATAGCGATAAATTAGTTCATCAGACATATTAATACAATCTTTTTGAGTAAATCCGATGAAATACGCCATGACACAAAACCAAGAAATTAGCGAAATCAAGGCACGTTTTTTTACCCTCATGTCTTACGAATTTCGCACTTGTCTAAATACGATTTTACTATCTGTAGAATTTCTGGAATCTACTAAAAATCACAGCAATAATGATGAAAAAGATGAATATTTGCAACATATCAAAGCTTCTGCTGAACACATGAGTAAACTTCTTAATGAAGCTTTAATAAATTTTCGTCCAGATTCCCAATCAAAATAATGAATAACCAGCAATTTTCTGTTTGTAAAAAACAATATAACTGGAGCGATAGCAATTTTTATATATTTGGGAATAGCTAAGTTATTTTGTTTTTTTTACCAAAGCAAAAAAGTCAGGAAAACTTTTAATTTCTGACTTTTTTCATGTATTTATACAAATAATTATTGTTTATTTTTGTATTTGCTTAGATAGAAAACAGTTGGCTATTAAGTTGGCAGATTAAAAACGATTCCAAAATTTTTTATTTGGTTTTTCGTCTTTAATATCATCTTCATCACCTAAGCCCCAATCATCATCATTATCATTATTATTCTTTTTGGGTTTATTTTTATTTGTTTCCCAGTCGTTATCATTGTCAGTCAGTGGTTGAGTTGGAGGGGTGATAACGCGATAGTCAGCATCATATACAGATTCAGTTTGACCAGCCCCAGAATTTTTAGGTTCACGATAACTATAGGAATAAACCGAACCTGACCAAGAACTAGATTTAGGTTCTTGTTTTGTTTCATAATTAGAGGATGCTTCCTCAACGTTATGAGATTTTATTGGGGGATTTTCTTCTACCTCTTCTGTTTCCAAGTCAGATTCAAAATCATCATCGTCTTCATCATCTTGGATAGTAGTGGAAGGTTGGGATTTTGGTGGGGGGTTAGTAGCACTAGGATTATCAGATGTATTTTGGCTATGGGCAGAATAGTTAGCTGAGGAATTTTGGGTATTTTCCCAGGGATTTCTCCAGGATGAATTAGGGTTATTATTAATGGGTTCTTTTGTTTGTGGTATAAAAGGCGATCGCTCAGAATTGTTTAAATAATTTGATAATTTAAATAAACTCGCCAATAAAAAAAACGTCACAACACCTGCTATTACTGCAATTAAAATTAACATTCCCAGTGGTAACTCGATAGTGTGGGAACCTAAAAACACTAAGGCAAGTGCTGGCGACCAATTTTGTACACAAATTATTCCGACTGTTACCAATAAAATTAATAAAGCAATGGAAATAATAGACATAGGTAAAAAATTAGGTAAAGGATATTGAGTAATAACATTGTTTATTATTAATAATTGGTATTTTATGTAATTAATTATTGTCTGGAAATATTAGGTTTATTAACCAATTATCAATTTTTTAACTAATTATATATTAATTATAGCGTATTTTAGGTTTATAAAGTACGGATATAAAAACTAGCTTTAAAAAATTCATGGTTAAATTTATATTAAGGTTCTCCGGATTCTAATTTATTACCTTCCCAACGGCGAAGGGGAATACAATCTATATTTAACTGATCTAGGGCGCGAGCGACTACAAAATCCACTAAATCTTCAATAGTTTGGGGGTTATGATACCATGCGGGAATAGCTGGAACAATACGAACACCTATTTCTGCTAATGATGTTAAATTTCGCAAATGAATTAAGCTAAAGGGTGTTTCACGGGGAACAATAACAAGTTGGCGGCCTTCTTTAATTTGTACATCGGCGGCTCTTTCTAATAAATCTGAACTCATGCCGATCGCTAATTTTGCTACTGTACTCATACTACAGGGAATTACAATCATTCCTAATGTGGAAAAAGAACCACTAGCAATGTTAGCACCGACATTACTCCAATGATGACAAATCAGTTTACCACTATCATAAATGCCTGCTTGTTGGCGCCAGAATTCTTCCTGTTTAGATATATCTGTTGGCATTCGGATATTTTGTTCACTTTGCCAAACCATATAACTAGATTTAGAAGCTACTAACTCAATCCAATAATCTGCTAATAGTAAATATTTTAAGGCTCGCACGGCATAAATTAAACCAGATGCTCCGGAAATTGCCACAATTAAAGGTTTTTTATGATTATTTGTCATTATTTTTCCTGAATTTATTGTATAATATCCTTAATTTTTGACTTCTATTTCATAAGCCTAATGTCCAATTTACTATACCCAATTTACTATACCCCAATATAATCAAATTAAAAAATAATAGGTAATTGAGTAAATTGCTAAAGGTAGAAATTAAAAACATTAGCTTTTACTATTACCTATTATATATTAGCTATTATGTATTTTTTCCAACTTAGTCAGCATAATAGGAATCGCTATCAAAATCCATATCGGAGTTAGAAGACTCGTCGTAGTCGCTAGATTCTTGAAAACCGCCGCCAACTACAGCTAAATCAATTTGTTGACGATAGTAATCAACACTTTTAACTTGTACTTCTACCCGATCGCCTAGACGATAGGAAGCACGATTTTTGCGACCTACCAGAGTCATTTGTCGCGATCGATATTCATACCAATCATCTTTGAGGGAAGATACATGAACCAATCCTTCAACCCGAATAACACCATCTTCAATAGAGGTAAATTCATCACCTCGGTTGGGTAGTTCAATTTCGACAAAGAAACCATAAGATTGAACACCTGTAATCAATCCTGTAAAAGTTTCTCCGGTACATTCTTTCATTAAACCAGCTTTTTTCAGTCCGATTAAATCTGATTGAGCATCCCAGGCAACTTTTTCGCGATCGGTTAAATTGACTACCAGCAAAGATAGGCGTGATTCTAATTCGTGGTGTATTTCTGGTGGTAATACATTCCAATTAATTTTGCCGTGACAAGTGCTATCATTCAGGTTAACTCGTTCTTTAGCGCGGGTAGTGCGGCGATCGCGTCCTACTTCAAAAACAGATTGCAAAATTCTTTGGATGAGCAAATCTGTATATCTTTGTATTGGCGAGCAAAAATGAGTATATCCTGACTCTAAAGCCAAGCCAAAATGGGGTCTAGGACTAGTACTATAAACAGCAGACTTTAATATTGACTGTAACTGATATGTTAGCACTCGTTCCGATTCCAGACCACTAAAGCGATCAACAAATTCTTTGATATCTTCAGGTTCTACAGCTTCTTCATCTAAAAGTTGTAGATCAATTCCTAAAGTACCTGCCAATTTGACAAACTCTTGCAAATCATCTGGGTCTGGTGGTGCTTGTACACGATAAAGGGCTGGTACTCCTAATTCTCGTAGGTGAGTAGCTATGACTTGATTAGTCAAAACGATTAACTCGCTAATGACATTTTGTACTTTATTTACCGACAAAATACTAGCCATGACTCCCAAAGATGCTTCATCATCATAGGGATTTTCATTATCAACCAGATTTAGGGTAAACCCGCCACGTTGTTGTCGTTGTTCTTTTAACTTCAAACTCAGGGCTTGGAGTTGTGTTAGGATTGCACTAACAGCAGGATTTTCTTCTGTACCAGCGAGAATTTTATCAGCTTGTTGATAGGTAATTTGTTCATCAACTTCGATAACAGTAGGTTGAATTTCAAATTCTACTAACTGTCCAGAGGCATCCAGAGTCATCAACACCGACCAAGCGAGTCGTTCTTGACCTGGTAATAGAGAGCATACTTCTTGGGAGAAATATTCTGGGAAAAGATTTAGGGTAGTTTCTCCAAGGTGTACCGCATTACCTAGTTTTTGGGCTTCGCGATCAAGGGCATCATCAGCTTTAACATAGTGAGCAACATCGCTAACATGAACTCCCAAACGAAAATGAGATTTTTTGAGAGCTTCTAGGGTAAAAGCGTGTTCTACTATAGGTTTCTTTTCGGATTTTTTACTGGATGAATTTACAAAAGATAAGGTTAGTAATTGACGTAAAGACACCCTATCTTTCATGTCTATTTTCCGAATAGATTTCGGGAAATCTTCAGCAGCTAAAAGTACGTTTGAATTAAATTCGCGGGTTAGATCGTGTTTGCAACAAACGATATCTAAGTCATTAGCGGCTTCAGCATCAATGCCGAGAATTTTTGCTATTTTCCCCAAGGGAAGATATTGCCCCAAGGAATAGCGCAAAACTTCGACATGAACTAAATGATCAACTGCTTCTGCTAGATTAGTACCATTGGCTTTTAGTTCGAGTTCAAAGAGAAGGCGATCGTCTAGGGGTACTGCTCGATAGCCCATGTCTGTTTGTTTAACTCGTGCTAATACTGATGGATTACCCCTTTCTAAAATTAACCGTACTTCTCCTTCCGGAGAGCGGCGACGGCTGCCTTCTTTGATGATTCTCACCAAAACGCGATCGCCGTTCCAAGCATTGCTGAGATGGCATTCTCGGATGTAAATATCTTCTGCCCCTTCTGTATCTTGAATTGCAAAGCAGAAACCTTTGCTAGAACAGCGTAATTTTGCTTCAACAACTCCGGTTTCGGGTACTCGTCGATATCGGCCTTTTTCTTTAACTAATATGCCGATTTTTTCCAACGCATCCAGCGCAATTTGCAGCTTGGCGATACTGGTTTCATCTTGACATTCCAGTTTTTTCTCCAAGGCTTTAGGAGCAACTAATTTGTCATCCGCGAAATTGGAAAGCAGTGTCGCGATCGAAAATTCCATGTAGCGAATATTCCTTGTTTTTTTAACTCGGTTCCCTTACCTCTGCCATCAGCCAACCCACTTATAGTACCTATCTGAAATTAAAAATTTTAGAATTTAGATTTCCAGTTTATTTTAAGGTTATCAGGTACAAAGGAAAAAATCTTTATAGTCCAAGATTTTTATCACTTTTGCCTGGTGCCTGATGCCTGTTCCCTGTTGTAATTTGCAAAATTTGGTCATAATAAAAACCAAAATACTTGGGATTTTCTGTGTCAATCTTACATCTAAAATTCATTTTCCAGGGTATCTACCTCCGCGATCGGTATAGGAGAAAACTAACTCAGCTTGCGGGAACACTGGCGTTGGTCAATCTTAGATAGTTCGCTTGTCGAACTCATAGAGAGACTTACAGTTTAACATTCTCGCGTTACAATTTTACCTTGTCTGGTGACACATCAACAGATAAAACTATGACATCTTGCCCGGTGTCATAGTTATCCTAGAAAACACCAATGGCAACCAAAGTCAAGGGATCTTATATAACGCGATCACCCGTGTGGCCTTGGCGTGAGTACCCAGTTTTGGACATGACTACCTGAAAAGTGTCATGTTTTTTCCCCACTGGTAGTTTACCCTCTGACACCGATTAACTAAGGTTTGTGGGAGATCTGACAGGTAATTTCAGCGACTTGATGCAGTGCCGATGAAATTACCCTTTACATAATTCTAGTTTTAGTGCGTACTTTAGGAAATGTTCTAGGAGTTTTTATGTTTGCACAATTCCGAAATCAATATCCTACAGGCAGTTTGATTTCTGAGTTATTGGAAATTCATCATAATATTTATGTGGTGCGTTGTTCGGCGATCGTGGATGGGGTTACTTTGGCCACTGGCCTAGCGGCTGATGAGACGATCGAAACCGCAGAAAACCGCGCCCGCCTCCGTGCCTTAGAAATTTTGGGCCTTCAGCTTCCTGTCCCTACTTTATCTACTATGGCAGAAATACCTAAGCTGGAACCGAAATTTAGCGAATCTATTTTTAGTAGCAAGATAGGTAGTAGTAAAATTACAGCGCCCAAGGTTTCTGAGTCTTGGCTAGATGAAGAACCCCTAACTATTCCGCCTATTCCATCTCCTGTTAGCAGCGATCGCATTCCTCCTAGTTTGTCCGATACTCCCTCTTTGCCAATACCAACGAGGGAAACACCATCTATACTCCCAGAAAAACCTGAAATATCAGATACTTTATTATCTCAAGATCAAGATAATCTTACCCAGGATAATTTAGTTATACCTCCTACTTCCTCCTCCCCCACATTAGCGGAGGAAGCAACAATAGAAGCTATTGATTTAAGCGATACGATCGCCTCCATTGATGTTTTATTAAAGCGACTCAATTGGGATACAAAACAAGAAAATCACTATCTAAAAAAAACTTATCACCGTTCATCTCGTCACACTTTGACTGACTCAGAATTATTTAACTTTCTCCATCGTTTAGAGACGATCGTCGCCACCGATGATGAAATGAAACGCCTCGGCTGGAATGAAGAGCAAGGTAAAAATTATTTAAAAACCCACTATGGCCAACAATCTCGGTTTAACCTGTCTGAACAAGAATTACTGCAATTTTTACAGGAATTAAAATCTTTTTCTGACAATAATTAAATTATGTAGGGGGCAGGGG
>CAWUOF010000093.1:0-10483 GCA_963923765.1 uncultured bacterium
GCACTTAGGCTATAAACATAACCCAATAGTCCAATAAAAGCTATAAAAAATGCTGTTATAGTCAAAATTTGAGCAAGAGTAATTTTGAAAATATAGTTATCAATTAAAATTAGTAAACTACTGCCTAAACATAAAAAAGTTAAAGCTGTATTCGCTCCCATTCTTCCCGGAAAAGGAATTAAAGATTTTGCTAACTTCTCTTTAAATAAAATATCATCAATACCCAAATTTACCCCTGTGATATATTCTAGTAAAGTTAGTAAACCTATTAATACAACTATGCCAGCAAATATTTGACTGAATAACTTAGGATTTGGTAAAATATAATCATCCTGGTTTATATCATTAACATTTCCAGGCGATCGATTTTTTTGGGTTTTTATTTCTAAATCTTGATGCCATAACCACAAAGAAGCACCAGCACAAATAAAACCAATAGCTGTATTAGGTTTCATCATGGATAATCCTGGTATAATGCTTTTAAACACCGGAATATTTAACCACCAACCTAACAAAACTAAACCGCCAATAGCCATCACTACAATACTAGCTTTTCGCGAAAATTCTCGCAGCTTATTGTAATTAAAAGTATCTTGTAATTCTATCTGGTTAGATGTATTTTCCACTTTATTTCTCCAAGGATTTTTTACCAGCGATCTTGCCAACTAGCGATCGCCTCCACATCTACAATCATCAGCAGACGCCCCTGATAGTCATAAAGCCCCCGCAAAAACGGAATTAACTCTTCACTTACCCCTGCTGTCGAAACAATGTCATCTGTATCCAGAGTTAAAACTCCTTCTACTTGCGAAACTGCTAAACCTAAACGTATTGGCGGTAGTTTTACATCGCGGGGATCGGGGGCTTCCATGACAAGAATTCGCCCCTGATGCAAATTGGTATCAATACCAGTCCCACCCATAAAACCACCAAAATCTGCTACTGCGATAATTTCACCGCGCAGATTAGTTAATCCTAGCAAAAATGGTAAAGCATTTGGGACGGGAGTAATAACTTGTTCGTGTAAAAATAATACTTCCCGCACCAAAGTCATTTCCACCGCAAATAAACTAAGGTCTTGAGTAAAAAGAACATATTGGCGAATAATACCTGCTTTATTATGATTAAAATTTGCGGTAGCATTCATAATATTTTTTGTTTTTAGATTGACAGAAGACGTTTTACTATATTTAATAATTGTTCTTCTGCAAAAGGTTTACTTAAATAAGCATCAGCGCCGAGATCCATTCCCCAAGTTTTATCAATTTCTGTATTTTTGTGAGTACAAAATATTACGGGTAAATTTTGGGTGGCTTCATTGTCCCGCAACTCCCGCACTACTTCAAACCCATTCATGCGTGGCATCACAACATCTAAAATTACCAGATCCGGAGGGTCGGCTTCAATCTGCTCGATCGCCTCATCCCCATCTCTCGCTCGCTTCACCTGCATTCCTGCATCTCGTAAAATTCGGCTAATAGCCTCTGCTTCGCTTTCTACATCATCCACTACTAATATTTTTAACATCTTATGCCTGAATTAACTGTATCTTTTGATTTAACTATACAATTTTATTTAATTTATACTTGCCTTAATCCACTTTTGTTACCAATAAAATTAAAAAAACATTAAGATATAAATATGAAAAAAACCTATATTTTGAGCGATAATAGATATTTAGCAGCTATAAAATAAATAGAATACCTAAATTTTTTATAGCTATAAAATTATATAAAATATCTTATCGATTTTATAGCCAGAAAAAAATAAAAAATTAACTACAAATAGAAATAAAAATTTAGGTATTATTCAAAGTCAGGCCATAAAAATCTATCAATATAAATTAAACCTGAAGAATTTTTCCCTTGATCCCTGATATTCCTGAATTTTTTTATTGTACCACAGAGCCAAAAATAATATCCCATATAAAAAATATTAATTTTTAATTTTATATTCCATAAATATTGAGAAAAGTTAAGAATAAAGGTACAATAAATTTATACTACTAATGGAGATAAACAATAAAAATATAAATAAAAGGGGGCATCAACTTAAAACCTATTTTTATAGGTCTTTTTCGAGCACCAGCCTTAATAACTAGCAAAATAGCTAATTTTCCATTAGGAAAAAAATCATAATCACATAAAACCATTTGTATAGAAACTTATTTTCTAAGTTTTATACCAGTAAAATTGGCCTTATTTTCAGCCAAAATGCTGATAATAACTTCAGCTTGGCGACTAAATATCAGGAGCATAGCTTCCCAAATAGGTAACTTAATTATCAGTCAGTCTGAGAATATTAATACAGTAACGACTAAAATCAATCCTAGCTGGCTAGATAATCAATAAATAAAGCTAATTTTTTAGCTAAATGCTGAAGTTACAACTGACAGATTAATATAATATAAAATTAGCAGCGAAACCCAGGTAATTTATAATGAAAGAAACATTAATACAGGACTTTATAAAACTGATATCTTCCTATACAGGCTTACAAATTCGTATGCAAGACCACGAAGCCTTATGTAAAAAAATTTGGCTACGTATAAAAATTTTAAAATTAAACTCACCAGAAGCTTATTATCAACTATTAAAATCCAACGGCCAAGAAAGCGAAAAAGAATGGCAGGAGTTAGATTTACAATTAACAACAGTAGAAACATATTTTTTTCGAGATCGTGGGCAGTTTACCCTATTAAGAGAAAACATTTTACCAGAATTAATAGAACAAAGACAGCAGCAGCGATCGCTAAGAATTTGGAGTGCAGGATGTTCCACCGGAGAAGAACCTTACTCTTTAGCAATTCTAATTAAAGAACTTGTGCCTAATTACCAAAATTGGAACATATTTATTTTAGGTACAGATTTAAATATGGAAGTATTAGAAAAAGCCCAACGCGGAATTTATAATCCCTGGTCATTCCGCATGGTAGATAATAATTTGAAAAAAAATTATTTTTTACCCTATAAAAACGAATTAAAAATAGATGAAACAATTCGCAAAATGGTAACTTTTCATCATGGTAATTTAGTCCATGATTTCTATCCATCTTCTTTACATCATATTCATAGTATGGATTTAATAGTTTGCCGAAATGTTTTTATATATTTTGACAACTTATCCATTGCAACAGTATTAAAAAAATTTTACCATACCCTCAATCCAGGGGGTTATTTATTAACAGGACACACAGAGCTACATGGACAAGATTTAGGTCAATTAAAGTCAATAATTTTTCCAGAATCAGTTATATATCAACGTAGTAAAAATACCAAAAATTTATCTCGGTTGTATGCCAGCAATTTCTCCAAAAATTTAGAAAAACCACCGACAAGCCAAGAACATGATTGGATACCAGATGAAAAAATAGACCCTCAAGAAATGAGGTTTTCCATAAATTCTCAAAATCAGATTGCAGAGATACCT
Organism: uncultured bacterium; assembly: GCA_963923765.1. GTDB lineage: Bacteria > Cyanobacteriota > Cyanobacteriia > Cyanobacteriales > CAWUOF01 > CAWUOF01. Next base: position 3,430 of record CAWUOF010000093.1, read on the forward strand.
AATACCATCCTAAATAATCACCCCCTAAGTGCTTTACCCCCAAATGTATCCACCCCTAAAATCTATTACCCCTCCCAGATTTCCATCAATGGCCATGCAAAACCAGTGATTACCCCAGCAAATTTGCCATCAAATCAATCAACCCATACCTTAACAGCCAAAAATCATCAAGAAATAACCCAGCATAAAATTCTCATAGAAGCCGAAAAACTTTTCCAAGAAGAAGCCTATCCTGAAGCTATTAAAAAAGCAGAAGAAATTATTATATCCCACCCCAGTCATTTTGGTGCCTATTCCCTTCTAGCTAGGGCCTATGCTAATCTGGGCGAATATAGCAAAGCTAATCACTATTGTCAGCAAGCCATAGCACTTGATTCTTTTGCAGTAATACCATATTATGTATTGGCACATTTAGCGGAAGAACAAGGCAATATTGAGCAGGCAAAGACCTTCCTCAAACGGATTATTTATTTGGCCCCGTTTTCCATCGCCGCTTATTTAGAACTGGGTTCTATTTATGAACAAGAAGGCGATAACCATCGTGCCCAAAAAATGCGTCATACAGCATTAGAATTACTCCAACAATTGCCCACATCAACCGTGATTGAACAACAGGGAGGCATGACAGTCGATGAACTGCTTGTCTATGTAAAAAAACTGTTAAGAAATCCTAATAAATAAAACTAGATTGTTTTATTTATTATCAAAGATAGTATGGTAAAATACATAGAAAAACCTGAAGGATTAGGGCCTAACAGTAGAAAATGGCTGGATAATTACTAGCATAGTTACTAGCATAGTTATCTGCTGTATTGCTGAATCATTAGGTTAAAAATAAAAAAATACATTTTAGCCAGCAAAGCTATCGAAAGTTTTGCCGAAAAAATGAAAAAAGAAAAAGTTGGGTAATAATTTTAAAAAGCAAATGAACAGTTTAGTAATTTCGGGAAAAATAAACCAGATGATAATGATTAAAGATTGACCCAAAAAATGGCTGATGTGCCTAAATAAAAAAATAGGCAAAAGAAAAGTCAAAAAAACAAAAAACACAAATTCGGAGTAAAATATAATAGCATTATGTCTTTTTCAGAATGCTGTTATTAACAAACAAATAATAAAATAAGCTTTTGTCTGAGTAAATGACATAGCTGCGGGTGCAATGTTATAAAAATTTCCGGAAGGTTGTAACTTGCTGTAGTAACGCACGCGATCGCGCTTAATGATGAGATGAAAGACTCAACAAAGTAGCAAATGTTAGCGTGAGAAAATAATGCAAAGTTAGGTTTTACCAAAAAATCCGGAAAAAAAATAGTAGGAAGGAAATATCTAAGGCAAGATTACTAAAAACACTCTAAGAAATGGCGAGAATAACGATAGAGTGCTTCCTACTCACCAAGAAATTCGATCGCAAGTAGGTAGGGAATAGGGGATCGGTAAGAAAATAGGGAATATACCGATTTGCTTTCACCTCGGAAGCAAATTTATCTATAGACAACCAGCATTAACTATTCCTTATCAAAGCCGAGATCAAGCCTAAAATAATTCATCGCCACGCCTAAATAACCTTATAATATCGGAACTTTCTTGAGCTTATGGCTAGGGAACTTTTTTCCGCCTCTGGAACACGATTTTTCAAAACTAACAACCAGAACAAAACTCAGCCCAATACCGTCCGCAGTGGGAGTATGCCCAAAGCGATCATATTAATGCTGATTTTGAGTACATTCCTATCATTACAAATTGCTCGCTTAGTACAACTGCAAATAGTACAAGGTAATGATCTCAATCAAAGAGCAGAGCAAAACCGTAAACGCTTAGTACCGATCCCCTCCGCTCGCGGTAGCATACTCGATCGCAACGGCAAAGTATTAGCATCAAATAGTTTATCTCGTTCCTTATATTTATGGCCTCGCGACCAAACACCGGAAAAATGGCAAGAAACCGTCACACAATTAAGTCAAATACTCAAAATTTCCAGGGAAGATATTCTGAAAAAAATAGACACAGTTGGCTATAACTCAGCCATACCAGTCAGGATTAGTCAAAATCTCGACACCCCAACTTTAACTGTGCTATCGGAACGAATGAAAGAATTTCCAGGATTAGATCTTCGTGCCGAATTTAATCGATATTATCCCAACAAAAGCCTAGCCTCCCACATCCTTGGCTATATAGGAGAAGCAACAGAAGAAGACATGGAAGCCAACCCCAAATATCCGATGGGAATGATAGTTGGCAAAATGGGGATCGAAAAATTAGCCAATCCCCAACTAGAAGGAATATGGGGTAGTCGGCAAATCGAAGTAGATGCCAGAGGTCAAGAAATCAGAGAACTCAGAGGCCGTTCTCCAGAAGGGGGAGCGCCAGTGCAATTAACTATAGATATAGAACTACAAAAAACCGCAGAAAAAGCATTAGCTAATAGACGGGGAGCAGTAGTAGTACTAGATGCGAAAACAGGCGCAGTTTTAGTCATGGCTAGTGGTCCGACCTTTGACTCTAACCTATTCACTCGTAAAATTACCCAAGCTGAGTGGGACAGCCTGCAAGTAAAAGAAAATCCCCTGTTAAATAGGGCTATTCAAGGACGATATCCTCCCGGTAGTACCTTTAAATTAATCACCTCTATAGCTGGCATGAAATCGGGCAAATTTGCTCCCGATTCCATTTTAATGACCTACGGATCTATCAATGTTGGTGGCATAGAATTTCACGAACATGGTGGCGGTGGCTATGGCGCGATCGGATTTGCTGACGCTATAGCCTACAGTAGCAACACCTTTTTCTATCAAGTAGGTATGGCAGCCGGTCCTGAGCAAATAGCTAAATGGGGGCATATTCTCGGAGTTGGTGAAACCGAAAACTTAGATCTTTTAGGATTAGATGGAGGTAAAACCGGTCTTCTGCTTTCTCCCAAAGACAAAGAAAAAATTTATGGCGAACCTTGGTATGCGGGAGATACAGTTAGTATGTCCATTGGTCAGGGACCAGTATTAATGACTCCCCTAGAAGAAGCGGTAATGATAGCAACGATCGTTAATGGCGGCTATCGAGTTAAACCCCATCTTTTAGCATCCCAAACTAACACCCCAGCCACCAAACCTGTACCAACAGGAATTGAACCAAAAATACTAGATGTTATTCGCGCCGGACTTGTTGCCGTAGTGCAAAAAGGCACGGGACAACAGTTAAATGATGGTTCTATTCCCCTCACAGGCGGTAAAACCGGTACTGCGGAAGTTCCTGGACAACCAGATAACGCTATGTACGTGGCTTATGGACCTGCTAAAGATCCCCAAATTGCCATAGCTGTAGCTGTAGAAAATGGTGGTTATGGGGCTGTATCCGCCGTGCCGATCGCCCATGAAATTTTCAAAACTTATTTCAACAAAAACACCAAAACTCAAAAACCGGAAGCGAAAAAAAGCACCCCAGCCAAATCCGATCCCCAACCATCAAATAGTACACCGGAAACTTCCGATCCCCAACCATCAGATCCTGAAACCTAATTATCTTAATTTAGGAAAAATTGGTTAGGATAAGTACTAGCCACAATTAATTATATACTTAGTAGAGTGCGGCAAAAACCTTGATTATATAATTGACATCTTGGTTTAGCCCCACCCTACCTATTAATTTTATATTGATAAGAGCGTAATTCAGAAAAATATAATGATATTAATCACCCAGTATTTTACTTGATAAAGTATCGCTAAAAATTATTAATATTGATGATATAACCAACTTTAATTAGTTTAATCATTCAATATTAATTACACCAGAATTAATTCATAAATTACCTTATAAAATTATCTGTATTGACTAGAAAATATTTATTTATGTTAAAAATAAATCTAAGGGAAATAATTAATATTAAAATAAAAACCGTCATCTTGAGCATTAATACCTTTATCGCGTAAATTGATTAAAGGAAAACCATAATCTAAACGAACATTCACACGGGGAACTGGTTCCCAAAGTAAACCTAAACCTGTACCAACTAAAAATTTTTGTTGGGGTAAAGTATTAGGATTTATATCTACATTCCAAACAGTACCAGCATCAATAAAAGGAGCTATTTGCATAGTTGCTCCCCCAGATTCATTACGATTGACAGTAATTCTATTTTCAAGGGAAAAACGAAAGCCATTATCTCCAGAGCGAATATTTTGTCGATAACCTCGTAAAGATTGACCACCACCGATAACAAATTGCTGGGATGGCAAAAGGGAATGCGGTGTTAATTGTAAATCTGCGGAAATAATTAGTAAATTATTCTCGTTTAAACGTTGTACACGCTGTAATTGACCAATCCAACTAAAAAATCTACCATCAGGTAGTGGTGCAGGATTAATAGTAGGATTTAAAATATCAACACCAAAGTTAAATTGCGATCGCACAGACCAAGCGCCCGCTACATCTCGACGTATATAATCTTGTCCAAATTTAATTGTACTGGTACGACTAATACCTTTACCATCCGGCCCTATACCAAAAGGTGTTGGACCTTGAAAGGTAAAAGTTTGTCCATTCTGATAATTAAATCCTAAAGATAAAGCTAATTCTTCCCGTAGCGATCGTACTATTGGCTGTCTGTAACTAACCTCATAAACTTGAGATTCCCCACTAATTCCCAATTCTTGAAAAGGTGCTTGGGTGATGTGATTCCAGTTAGGAGAGTAACGAAATTGAATTGTACCATTCATTGCATTAATAGGCACTCGATAATTTATATCTAAAATATCCGCTCCTCCATTCAAAGTATGATTATAACTAGCGACAATTTGATCTCCTAATCCTGTCCCGTTATAATTAATTACTTGAATGCCAAATCTTTCTGAGCCTACACTGGGGGGAGAATAATTATCAAAACTAATATTTTTTTGCCAGATTTCTGCTTCAGTAACTCGTACAATTAAAATACTTTTACCAATATCACTACCTGCTTTTAAACTAGCTTCTATATTTTTAAATAGTGGTTCGTTTCGTAACAAACGTAATTGATTTTCTAAAGTAGCCGTATTTACAGGAGTTCCCGCCCCTAAACGTAGTCGATCGCGAATATAACTAGGATTTAATTTTTTTGTTCCTTGTACTTCAATTTTTTCTATACTACCTTCAATTACTTGAATTTTTATTGTACCATTAGTAATACTGGGTTCTATCAATACAGCCCTAGAAGTAATATAACCTCGATCGAGATATAATTGAGTAATAGTATCAACCGCTTTTTTTATGTCGGCAATACTAACATTATTACCTACTAAACCTTGAATAATAGGATTAATTGTATCTTTTTTAAAAATACTGCTGCCAATCACTTCTATTTTTTCTACATTAATCCTAGTATCCTGACCACTTTCGGGGAGATTTTGTGGAGTTGGTAGGGGTTTTATAGGTGGTTTTTTTTGCTCAGAATTAGGTATTAGTGGCAGTGGAGGTTGCAAAAAGCGATCGTGATTAGGATTAGGTTGGGGATTGATTGGCGGTGTCGGTAAATTTTCTGCTAATTTTTTATTTAACCCATCCCAATTAGCCTGACTCGTAGGCATATTTACTAATAGCATTCCACAGGAAATTACTATTTTATCTCCAAGTTTTTGCCATTTCCTACAATCCATAATATTTTTACTTACCTTATTAATTGTTTAGATTTTTATTAACTCTAATCAGAATATTAAATTACAAATAGTATTGGAAAACTTTAATAAATTTGTTTTTATACTAACTTATACTCTGATTTAATTATAAGTAAAAAATAAGGATGTTTGCTTTGCTAATTGGCCATTATTTTTGCTGATTTCGATAAGGCCAATTTTTACGAGTAAAGCTAATTCACCCAAAATTATGTCATAACCATTCTACTTTAATCACTATTTGATGATAATATTTTACCCAGAAATTTATTTAGATATACATAGAATACTCAATTGATAGTTTAAAACCAGTTATTATGGGCAATTATCGTAATAGCAATACTTATAATTTTTTACCTCTTATTACTAGCTCAGTTTTGGCAATTTCTTTAAGTAGTTGTACTACTTTAACAACCAACAAATATGAAGCTACAGCGAGAACTATTTACACCTGGCAAGTAGAATATTATCCTGTCAGCACTAAAAATCCTCGTATTGAAAATTTTGCTTCAACTTTTATTATAAATCGTGATGGTGTTAAACCAATAAATGCTGTTACTGGACCAGATGATCAAGGTTTATGGTGGCCAGCATTACCACCTCGTCCGGGAATACATGAAATAGAAAACCGCTTACAACCTCAAGAAAAAGCTGGTTTTCCTAAGCTAAATAAATCTGTAGATTATCAATTTACCTATACTATTGATGATGTTGACACTCTCCCGTCAAGCTACGCTGTAACGGGAGATTCTTGTTTCACTGAGGAACGCTTTTTGATACAAGTACCAACGAGTCTTACTTCCTCTCCACAAGCTTGAAATTCCGTATGTCCTACGGTATTTGTTGACAGTATTCGCAAGCCTTCTTCCCTTAAATTTACTGTTGCATTCTCATCTCTGTCATGGTGGGTTTTACACTCTGGGCAAACCCATTCACGAATGCTGAGATTTAATGAATTGTTCTTAACATTGCAACGATTACAAAGCTTTGTACTGGGAAAGAATCTGTCAACTTGAATAAATGTTCCTCCCTCTCTATCGAGTTTATAACTGATAAAATTAAGCAACATTCCCCAACCAGCATCTAATATTGATTTCGCTAGTTTAGTACGCGCTAACCCTTTAATACAAAGGTTCTCAGCTATAATGACTTGGTTTTCGTCAACTAACTTTCTTGAGATTTTATGGAGAAAATCTTGTCTTGTATTAGCTATTTTTTCATGGACTTTCGCTACTTTTTTAACTGCTTTATTCCTATTGTTTGAACCCTTAACTTTCCTAGATAATGCCTGTTGTCTACGTCTTAACCGTTTAGCATATCTTTTAGTAGGTTTAATTGGGTCAAACTTATTAAAATTTTCTCCATCAAATACTGTTACTAGACTATTTAAGCCTAAATCAATACTTGATATTTTTCCT
>CAWUOF010000094.1:0-10395 GCA_963923765.1 uncultured bacterium
CTGCAAAAGCGAGCCGAATATTATGGGCGTTCTCTCGAAGAAGAAGCTAAAGAAATACTCCGCGTTGTCTTGACAGAAAACACTATTGAACCGTTAAATTTTGCCTTAGCTATTGAGCGATGTTTTGCTAATTTTAGCAATTTTAAACTTCCAATCCCAATAGGGGAGTAGTTTATTAGCGATAAACAGGAAGGGTGAATTTAAAACAGCTACCTGCTTGCGGGCCTGGTTCTACCCAAATTTGGCCATAGTGGGCACGTACTATACGTTGACATAAAGATAACCCGATGCCGTAGCCTTCTTTCTTTTCATCGCGATCAAGACGAAAATGATTTTCAAAGATTTGATCGCGCTTTGCTTCTGGAATTCCCGGTCCGTTATCACAAATACTAATTTGTACTTTTTGGGTAGTGCGATGCACAATAGAAACTTCTATTGTTCCATGATTGGGAGTATATTTAATAGCATTATCCAAAAGATTAACGATAACTTGACGTACTCTTTCTTCATCAGCATAGACAGGCGGTAAATCTTTAGGTATATCCGTTTGTAGTAGTAGATATTTAACAGTAAAACGGTCTTGTAAATCCTGAAAAATTTCCTGACATAAATTTTTCAGGTCTAATTTTTGTGGATAAATGTGGAATTCGGCATTAGCCCCCTTAGCTGCTTCCAAAAGATCAGCAATCATGCGATCGATATTACGAGTTTGATTACGGGCGTGTTTAATTAATTGATGCATTAAGGCTGGAGTTAGGCGCGGATCTGGTGGCCCATCGATGGGTGAGCATAATTCGATAGTTTCGAGGGCAATGGAAGTAGCTGTCAAGGGATTTCGCAGATCGTGAGCCAACATTTCAATTATCCGATCTTTAAACATTAATTGGGCTTCAAGTTCGGCTTTTTCTTGTTGGAGACGAAATAGTTCATCAGCTATTCTAATTAGTTCTACGGAACAAGCAATAGAATTTATAGAGTTTTGGGGATTATTATTAGCAGTTTCATCAACTTCTGTCAGCAAATTACTTTGAGGATCATTAATCGATCGCTGCCAACGCGGCCACCATTTTTCTAACTGGCCAACTAAATTACTACCAGCGAGGGTATGTCTAGGGGTAGGATAAATTTTAATTAGGGCTGGAGTGGCCACCAGCTTAAAATGTTCGGCTAAATAAGGTTCTTGGCCGACATCAACAATTTTAAGATCAAAAGGAAAATCTGTTTTTAAATTTTTTAGGCATTGGCGAATAGCTATGACTTGTTCTTGCGATCGGCTGCTGCGATCTACAAACAGCAAAAGCTGTAGGATTCCTTCGTTAACTGTAGGCTTTTGGACTGATGCCTGCATGTAATCCTTTTCTAGCAATGAAAATTTATGAATTAAATTATTCCCCATACCAGTATGATTTCCCATCTGAGAAGAGGGCAAGTTGCCAGATTGTTCTGTCCCACATTCTTTCATATTTATAAATTAACCTATTTTTAAATATTATGTACTGAGGTATTTTGATACAAAGTAGAGGGGCATCAGATTGACGATGGGCGATCTGGAGTCAAATACAGGGAAAAAGTCTGATCACTATATAAATGCGAGTTAAAAATGTTCTGGAAATTACATAAACAACCTGGGTTACAAGTTGCGATCAGTGCTGCCATCGTCTTTTTTATTTTTAGTTTAACCTTGATGTTGCATAGGTACTACACTTTTTATGCTTCTTATGATCAGGGTATCTTTAATCAGGTTTTTTGGAATGGTATGCATGGCCGTTTCTTTCAGAGTTCCCTGAGTTCCGCCTTATCTACCAATGTTGTACACGCTGGTCAAGTTCCCCAAGTGTTTTATCATCGTTTAGGGCAACACTTTACACCAGCTTTATTACTTTGGCTACCTTTATATGCTTTATTTCCATCCCCAGTCACCCTGATATTTCTACAAGTAATATTAGTTACAGCAGCAGGTCTAGTTTTGTATGTGCTGGCCCGACATTATTTAGAACCCCATTTATCGGCGGCGATCGTAGTTAGCTTTTATGGTGCTAATGCGATTCTTGGCCCTACTCTGGGTAATTTCCATGATATCAGTCAGATTCCTCTTTATACTTTTGGATTACTATTAGCCTTAGAAAAACGTTGGTGGTGGTTATTTTCTATTTTAGCCGTTTTTCTTTTAATCGTGCGGGAAGATAGTGGTATAGGTCTTTTTAGTATTGGCTTTTATTTAATTTTAAGCCAACGTTATCCCCGCTTAGGTATAGCTTTATGTATTCTTAGTTTTGGCTATATTGTGGCTCTTACTAATCTGATTATGCCAATTTTTTCTGAGGATATTTCCAAACGTTTTATGATTGAGCGTTTTGGTCAATATGCTGATGGAGATGAAGCTTCTTCTTTGCAAATTATCTGGGGAATGATTAGTAATCCTTTACGATTGTTAACACAATTAATTACACCGGTTTTTGGGAAAATAAAATATTTGGTGGGTCACTGGTTGCCTTTGGCTTTTGTGCCTGCTATTTCGGGCACTGCTTGGATGGTAGCAGGATTTCCTTTAATTAAATTATTTATTGCTCAAGGAGACTCGGTATTAGCTATTAATATTCGCTATGCGATGAATGTGGCACCGGGTTTTTTTTATGGAGCGATCGTAACTTGGTCGTATAATCCTAATTTATTTAATGCTTCTTTACGGGATGCGATCGAATTTTTAGCCCAGAAATTCTCAGCAATTCTAAATAGTTGGAACATCTTCCCCAATTTTAGTAAAGTAAATCATTGGTGGGATAAACGTCCAAAATTGTTGCAGATATCCTTTAAAAAATTTTGGATGATTTGTATTAGTCTTTCCTTGGCTTTTACTTTGTTTTCTAATCCTAATCGCACGTTATCTTTTATAATTCCTGATTCAATTTCACCTTGGGTGTATGTACCTTTAACTCGTCAATGGGAACATTCTAGTAAAATACGGCTACTAATAAATCAAATTCCATCAGATGCTAGTGTTTCTGCCACTACCTATATTGTACCTCATCTGTCTGGACGACGAGAAATTCTCAGATTTCCCCAAAATATAGTTTTGGAAAATGACGCAAAACAAGCGATCGCTGTAGAATATATAATCGCCGATATTTGGCAATTACAAAAATATCAAGTCGCCTTTAAACAAGATCGAGAATTACTGAAAAATTCCTTATCTCTAATCAATTCCTTAACTTCTTCTGGACAATATGGCATTAGAGATTTTCAAGACGGAGTAATTTTTTTGCAACGTCAAGCCCCATCTGTGCCAGCCGCAGTAGCAGCATGGAATACTTTTTTAAGTACATCGATGTAAAATTATTGCAATAATCCCAAATGGTATAATTATTGAGGAGTCTAATAAGTTCGATCGCTTTTTCTCCTATTATTCTGGCCTAATTTTAAATACTCTAAATTAAATATCTAGCAGTAAATAACTAAAATTAGGCCAAAATCCCTGAAAAATCCATCAAATTTTTGTCTGTATTGGCACATCTCCATAATAGCACCAACATTAAATTAATAAAACTAATACATTAAACTTAAACGCAGAAATCTTTTTTACCTATTCCATGTTTACCCTTTCCTGATTACCTGTGCCCTAGTCCGAAGTTAAGGAGTTCTCCCTTTACTTATATATTTACACTTAAAAAATACATCTGTATTAAATTTATTGCCAAAACCCAAAACTAATAAATTCTGATGCAGAAATCATCCAAACTTACTATTATTTCCTATTATCTCCTAAATCTCCACCTGGGCAAGATATCTATTGATTAGGGCGTAATTATCTATGGTTGTTATAGTGGGAATTCCCCCTTATTTCTGAAAAAATAACTATAATTAGGTAAATATTCAACTATGATTGTTAAAAAATGTAAATTTAGGGTAAATTAAAACTAATGAAAATTCTAGTACTTGCTTGGGAATTTCCACCGAAAATCGTGGGAGGAATTGCTCGCCATGTATCAGAGTTATATCCAGAATTGGTGAAATTAGGTCACGAGATCCATCTAATTACCACAGAATTTGGCTATGCACCTTTATATGAAATAGTCGAAGGTGTACGAGTATATCGAATACCAGTCGCTCAAAGTCATAATTTTTTTGAGTGGGTGGGAAATATGAATCAAAGCATGGGAAGTTATGGGGGTAAAATTTTATTAGAAGAGGGACCTTTTGATATTATTCATGCCCATGATTGGTTGGTAGGAGATGCAGCGATCGCCCTTAAATATCACTTCAAAGTACCTCTAATTGCTACTATTCACGCCACTGAATACGGTCGCCATAATGGTCTTTATAAATATGAACATTGGTACATAAATAATAAAGAAAAAGACTTAACCTACGCATCTTGGCGAGTTATTGTCTGTACTGAATATATGCGACGAGAAGTAGAAAGAGCCTTAACTTGTCCTTGGGATAAAATAGATGTGATTTATAACGGTATTAGACCAGAAAAAAAACCCCGTTGGCAAGATTTTGATGCTTGGACTTTTCGCCGTCGTTTTGCTCATGATGAAGAAAAAATTGTGTATTATGTCGGTCGCATGACCTATGAAAAAGGTGTACAAATATTACTTGCTGCTGCACCAAAAGTAATTTGGGAAATGCAAGGTAAAGTTAAGTTTATCTTTATTGGTGGTGGTAATACTGACCACTTAAAACAAATAGCTTGGGATATCGGAATATGGGATAAATGTTATTTTACTGGGTTTATGTATGAGGATGATCTTAATAAATTCCAGGCAGTAGCTAATTGTGCGGTTTTTCCTAGTTTGTACGAACCTTTTGGTATTGTCGCTTTAGAAAGTTTTGCCGCGCGGGTACCTGTGGTGGTTTCTGATACTGGTGGTTTACCAGAGGTGGTAAAACATACTAAAAATGGTATTACTACTTTGGTAAATAATTATGAGTCTCTGGCTTGGGGGATTTTAGAAGTGTTAAAAAATCCTGGTTATGCTCAATGGTTAATTGATAATGCCTATCAAGATTTAGAACGTAGATTTAGTTGGCAGAAATTAGCTAAACAAACTGAGGCTGTTTACGATCGAGTAGTCAAAGAAAGAGCTAATACTGATTGGTAAAAGCCCAGGTAAAAGGGAACAGGATATCTTTTGATTAATTTGTTATTGTTTATTTCTTCAGAGAAATTTTATCAAATTAAAAGTAAAATCAATTTTCCTATAAAAAATTAATTTTTTCTTCTGGTTTCTAGTCCCTGTTTCCTTCACCTGAATAAATAACTTTTTCAACAAACCCTAATTATTTTATTGGTTAATTTTTTGATATAATTGTTTGAGTTTGACATTGCCGCAAAGATTTAATAGTCATTAAAGTATGTTCAGCTACTGTGTCTATTTCGGCTGCGGTATTAAATCTACCGATACCAAAACGAATTGAGGCATAAGCCAGCTTTTCTGGTATTCCCAAGGCTTGTAAAACGTGGGAAGGTGCTATTTTTGTAGAAGTACAAGCAGCACCGGAAGAAACAGCTACAATAGGTTGTAAACCTAATAGTAATGCTTGCCCATCTACTCCATCAACACTAATATTTAAATTACCTGGTAATCTTTGGGTAGGATGACCGTTAATAAAAATAGAATCTATTGTTTGTAATTTTTCCCATAAACGTTGTCTTAGTTGGGTAAGGCGTTGGGTTTCTGTTGCCATTTCTGCTATGGCTATTTCGATCGCCTTACCAAAACCTACTATTTGTGGTGTATAAAGAGTACCCGATCGCATACCTTTTTCATGTCCGCCGCCGTGTAATTGGGCTGCTAATTTTACTCTAGGATTTCGACGCCGCACATAGAGGGCACCTATACCTTTTGGTGCATAAATTTTATGTCCTGTTAAAGACATTAAATCTATGTTCATACTTTCCACATCTAAAGTTATTTTTCCTATAGCTTGGGCAGCATCAGTATGGAAAAAAATGTTATTTTCTCGACAAATTTTTCCAATTTCTGCTAAGGGTTGAATTACTCCTATTTCATTATTAGCTGCCATGATTGAAACTAAAATTGTATCGCTACGCAGGACTTTTTTTAGGGCGTTTAAATCAATTATTCCGTTAGTTTCTACCGGTAAAACTGTCAATTCAAAACCAAGATTTTTTAAATAATGGCAGGGATCTAAAACGGCATTATGTTCAGTTTGGAGAGTGATAATATGCCGTCCTTTACTATAATAAGCTTCGGCTATGCCTTTTATGGCTAAATTATTTGCTTCTGTTGCCCCACTGGTAAAAATTATTTCTTCTGGGGTGGCGTTGATAGTTTTGGCGATCGTTTCTCTGGCTTTTTTTACTGCTGCTTCTGCTTCCCAGCCATATTGATGAGTGATGCTGGCTGGATTGCCAAAATGTTCGGTCAAGTAGGGTAGCATTGCTGCTACTACTCGATCGTCTACTCTAGTTGTAGCGTGATTGTCGAGATAAATAGGACGTTGATTTAACATGGATTTGATTATTTAACCGCAGATTTTAAACTGCGGTTAATACTGAATTTGTACTGAATTTGTGGGTAATTTTACTTTTAATTATAAAGGATTCCCACAACTTCCACAAAAGCGATCGCTTTCTTTTACAGAATTACCGCATTGAGTACAAAAGTTTTTAATGGTTTTCTGTGGTGATTGTTCCCCCATTTGCATTTTCATATTTCCCATCTGCATTTGCATCGGGTTCATTTGCATTTCCATATTACCCATTTTCATAGGTTCCATTGGTTTCATAGTTCCCATTTTCATAGGTTCCATTGGTTTCATAGTTCCCATTGATATAATCGGTGGATCTGCGCTAATTTTTAATGGTAAAACCTCTGCATTTGTCAAGGCAGGAGGTGTATTTAAAGTGCTAATTCCGCCAGCTTGAATTTGGATAAAATGTTGAGATTTTTCGGTTTCAATTCGGACAATAACACCACCGGAAATATAAAAAACTGTTGGAGGCGCACTCCAATTACCTGTAGTGAAACCCGTACTAGATTGCTGTTGTTGACCAGGTGAACTACTAGAAATGCTAATAGTTGTTTGTGTTCCCTGATTGATGATCGCTAATTGTCGCCCACCGCCCAATTCACATACATAAGCCATGATGGATACCCAAGGCTAAAAGAATTCTTTATATTTTTTATTTTAATACACTTATTTGGCGATCGACCATTTTTTTACTTAATTTTTTGTAAATGTAAATCTATTTGACGTTTTTTTACATCTATTTACAATTTGTTTATTTTTCCTGCATTTTTTTTGATCGCATCATATTATATATACACTAGAAAACAGGCAACACTGATAAAAATCTATTACTACATGGATTTTTTCATCTGTACCTAATTAATCTAAAATCCTCAGTATTTGCCATAAAAAAATCTGCTTTGTGAAATATTCAGGTGACAACAATGGAAATTAAAGCAATACCAGTAGAACTTCCCTCAGAATGTAATATCATCATCGGTCACTCTCATTTTATTAAGACTGTGGAAGATTTGTATGAAATTATGGTAGGAATTTCATCTCAGGTAAAATTTGGCATTGCCTTTTGTGAAGCTTCAGGACCTTGTTTAATTCGCATCACAGGTAATGATGATATACTGCAAGCCGTAGCAACAAGAAATGCAGAAAATATTGGCGCTGGTCATAGTTTTGTAATTTTATTACAGCAAGCTTTTCCAATTAATTTTTTAAATGCCATTAAGCAATGTCAAGAAATTTGTAATATTTACTGTGCCACAGCAAATCCTGTGGAAGTAATTGTCGCAGAAACAGAACAAGGTAGGGGAATTTTAGGTGTTGTAGATGGTTTTTCTCCTCAAGGTGTGGAAACTCAGGCAGATGTGCAATCAAGGAAAGATTTTCTGCGCCGAATAGGTTATAAACTTTGATAAATTTATCGGAGAAAATAGGGAATAGGGAATAGTTAAAAAGATAGTTTAAAAAATGGTAAATTGCCTTTATTCCCTACAGAATTTATTAGACAACATTACTTATAAGAGTTAGGGTGCGTCAAATTTTTAAATCCTGATTATATTAGACTTCTTGCGAAAGTCAGGCAAGAGGCTTTCTGGCAAGAGGCAAAAGCCAGAAAGATTGACGTTTTCTTAACAAGAAATGATTATTTTTTTAGTTTCGCAAGAGGTCTACTGCATTCTGGGTTACGCTCAGTATGGCAATTATCGGTTATGTAAGTCCTGTAGAATTATCTAAATTGCTTCCAGTCAATTTTCTCAAAAGAATTAAGTTTTGGAATATCTTGAACTGCCGCATAAAATTCATCAGTCTTTGCCAACACATCAACTAAGGTCAAAAGATGAATTTTTACTTCTTCAATATGAGGATGCTTAAATAACCTTTTGCTAAAAGTTTTCTTATATCCTTTACCCGCCAACATTACGCCAACTGCTGCACGGTGATACATTAAGTCAGCATATAAAAGCTTTGCATGGTCAACATTAAGTTCTGATTCACTTAGTTTGCTCTGAAAGTAGACTAAGCGATTGTTTTCACCAGTTACTCCATCTATGCCACCATCAGAACCACAAGGGCCGGGACGAAAACCTAATAGCTCTGCAAAAGTACGCCCTATTTCCTGTTTTCGTTTTGAACTCGTCCTTATAATTCCTAAAGCAAGATTATATGCAATATACTTTTCCATATTAGGGCTATTATTTCCAAATCACGGACGGTACGTTATCTTTGACTAGACGAGAGTAAAGTAAGTCAATCCCTGCATTTAAATAAATAAATTGTGCATCTTGAAGGCCAGATTCAAATAAAATATTCAAGATTGACTCATCAATTTCAAAAGAAATATATTCCTCGTCTAATTGTACAGTCTCAATACGCGATCGTAGTTCATCGCCTGATATTTGTCTTTGTTTTGCCTCAGTATATGCATAAGCAAATGCCATCTTAAGTAAGTCTTTCTCCTCTGTTGTAAACAACCTTTCTCTCAACTCAGAAAGTTTCTTTTTTTTATCTATTCCTATACGCAGAGATGTAGGAGGCATTGTCCCTTGACGAATTGATTCACGACCAGCTGCTTTAAGAGTTTCACCAATATATTTTTTTTGTGTCTGTATCAGTTCTTCTTTGCTCCGTCCCGCTAAAAGAGGATCTCGATTCTTTTTAGGTGGAGAGGTTGGAAATTGATGTTGGGTTTCTGCCATTTTGATTACTCCATAGCTACTTGCTTGTAGTAGTTCCAAAGGTGTGCACAACCTTTTTCGCTCCATAAATAATCATAATTAATAAAAACCGCTGTTCCTGCCTGATTTGGAACCCAATCCACAGGATCCATTACTTCATAATTACTGTAACGTTCATTAACATACTGTTTAAAATCAACCTCTTTCACTCCAATTGGTACTACCTTTACACGCAGAGGCGAACCAATTACAGGACGAGCTTGATCCAAAGCCAAGAGCATATCGTTTAGGTGGACAAAAGAACCAATATCATCTCGTTTTACTCCTAGCAAAACCAAATCTGGCTTTACTTCAAAAAGAATATTTGAGATATTAGGCAAATCTGTTGCAATATCAATAACTACCTGCTGGAATTTTTTATCATTGGCTAGTTTACCTATACTTTTTGCTAAACGAGTTGGATTTTTATCATCTCGTTCACTTACTATGGTAAGCATCTTTTCTTGAGTATCCGGATCTTCTTGAGTATCCAGACGCTCACCACCAGGTTTAGGGGCAGATCCTTCACTAAAGAATCTAAAACTATCTGCTTGCGAGTCTCCATCAATCAGTAAAACTCGGAAGCCACTACCAAGAAATACCCCTGTTACATGAATTGCTGTTGTTGTCTTGCCAACACCGCCTTTATGGTGAACACATAAAACCTTCATAAATTTAGTGAACCTTAATATATTTAGTATGTTTTGGAGTTCTATTTATTTTGCCCAAGATTACAGTGTAAATTGCCAGACAATTCGTAGTTTTAGGGTTTAATCTACTCCTTCAATTCTAGCATTTATTTTAAATCCAAAGCCTTAAAATTTGATAAATAAGTTGACTGTACAAAAACTCTACAGATAACTTACCAGCATAACTTATAGTACCACATCTGCGGTATAATAATTTTTTCTATAGTCCAAGATTACCGCAAATTATGGATAATGTCAAGCACCTTCTACTCCCTATCGTAATTTCCTTTCTTGAATCAAGTTCGGCAGACTATATCAATGAAGTGCTGTATATTGGCAATTCATTAAAAAATCATAAATATAAATACCTGATAATCATTTAATATTAATTATATATCTGGTTTATCCAGTAAAATTAGTAAGGATAATTATCTGTGAAGAGTAATAAATTAGTAAAACCATTTTTAAAATGGGCGGGCGGGAAAAGACAGCTAATA
>CAWUOF010000095.1:0-10383 GCA_963923765.1 uncultured bacterium
GCAAAGAAGAGATGAGTAATCAGAATAAAACCTAAAACACCTAAAATTATTATCACAAAATTATTTGGTAATACCCAATTTTCAATTCCTCATGCCCAAAAAACTAAATTTATGATAAAAAATATGAAGAAATGTAAATTAAAATTATCATGGCCAGTAATCCTAGAAATAAACGACCAGGGCGTAAAGTAGTAGTAATTGGGGCAGGAATTGGTGGGCTGACAGCCGCCGCTTTATTAGCCCATAGGGGCGATCGAGTGCTTGTTGTAGATGGGGCTTTTGTCCCTGGGGGGTGTGCATCCACTTTTGGGCGCAAAGGGTTTACTTTTGATGTGGGGGCCACTCAAGTAGCAGGATTAGAACCCGGTGGTATTCACCATCGGATTTTTTCCGAATTAGAAATAGAAATACCCTTAGCAACACCTTGCGATCCAGCTTGTGCTGTTTATTTACCAGGGGAAAAAACACCTATTAATGTTTGGCGAAATCCGGAAAAATGGAAAATAGAAAGACAAAAACAGTTTCCAGGTAGTGAAAATTTTTGGCAGTTATTATCTACATTATTTCAAGCTAGTTGGAAATTTCAATCTCGAGATCCAGTTTTACCGCCACGAAATATTTGGGATTTGTGGCAATTAACACAAGCAATTCGCCCTGATACTTTAATCACTATACCCTTTACCTTAATGACAGTAGGAGATGCTTTACGCTTATTTGGCTTAGGGGATAATTTACGTTTGCGAACATTTTTAGATTTGCAATTAAAATTATATTCCCAAGTAAATGCAGAGGAAACAGCTTTACTGTATGCTGCTACAGCGTTAGGTGTTTCGCAATCTCCCCAAGGATTATTTCATTTACAAGGTAGTATGCAAGTTTTAAGCGATCGCCTAGTAGAAGCCTTAGAAAGAGATGGCGGAAAAATATTAATGCGCCATACAGTGGAACATATTAAAACTAATAACAACAAAGCCACTGGGGTAGTAATTCGTAATCAAAAAAGCGGAGAAATTTGGACAGAAACAGCCGATGAAATAATAGCCAATGTAACAGTACAAAACTTAGTAGAATTATTAGGAGAAAATACTCCTAAAGCTTATAAATATAGAGTAGATAAATTACCCCCAGCTTCTGGGGCTTATGTCTTATATTTAGGCGTTGATGCGGAGGCAATACCAGCAGAATGTCCCCCACATTTACAATTTTTATATGACTATAATGGCGAAATAGGAGAAAATAACTCGTTATTTGTTTCTGTTAGTCATCCTGGGGATGGGAGGGCACCAGCAGGCAAAGCTACTATTACAGCATCATCCTTTACTGATGTAAGAAAATGGTGGAATAATGAAAATTATGATAATAATTATGATAATTTAAAACAACAATATACAGAGGCAGCGATCGCCCGTCTCAGTACATATTTTAATTTAACACCCGATAAAATTATCCATATTGAAGCAGCAACACCGCGAACTTTTGCCCGTTTTACAGCACGCGATCGAGGTATAGTAGGAGGTATCGGTCAAAGAGTCCCGAATTTTGGGCCTTTTGGCTTTTCTAATCGCACTCCTGTACAAAATCTTTGGCTTGTTGGTGACTCCACCCATCCCGGAGAAGGTACCGCCGGTGTTTCCTATTCTGCTTTAACTGTTGTGAGACAAATTGAAGCAAGTATTTAATTAATTTATTGAATTTTCCGATTAATATCATGCCAGAAATTACTAGCGCAATTGTACAGGCGATCGTCACCGAATATAAAAAAGACGCTGCTAATACAGCATTACTGACAATTTTACGTCAAGTTCGGCAACAATTAGCAGAATTTTGGTTAAATATTCCCGATGCAGAATTAAAAGAAACTTACTTAGGCGATATCGGCAACGCCCATAAAATTATATCTGATAGTGGCATAAAATACGAACCCTTGACCGATAGCGAACAAACTTTTGTTAACGAATTAGAAACAAAAATAGCATTAGGATTTGAACAGCCAAAAGCCCTACAATATTTATTAGCAGCCTGGATGTATCGCCGCGCCGATCAATTGCCATTAAAATATCAAAATGCGCCTATTGCTAGATGGATTTTTCCCGATTTAATCAAATATATGCTGGACTGGCCATCATATTTTCAAGAATTAGGAGAAGTCGAAAAATATTATCATTACATGAAGGAATTTATAAATTTTATTCATACCCATATAGTTAATCATATTCAGCCTGTACAATTTTGGCAGGAAATAGCTTTATTATTCAGTAATCATGCTAACTTAGTTTCCCTGTATTTTTGTCAAGCAAATTTAAGAGATATTTATACAAAACGTTCCGATATAATGGAAATATCTTTAAAAAATATAGGAAATAAAATAGATTATGTTTTTCCCGAAAAAACCCCAGACAGAAAAAAGATTCGCTTAGGAATTCTCAAAACAGGTTTTATGTCTGGGCCAGAAACTTTTGTTTGTTTTCCTAACTTTGAACATCTGGATAGAAATAAATTTGAAATTATTTTATATGTTATTCATATTAACAATCATCCCTTAGAACAATATGCAAAAAGTCGTGTAGATGCCATAGTTAAACTACCGCAAGAATTACCGGAACAAGTACAAAGAATTCGTGATGATAACTTAGATATTTTATTTGTCGGTACAATTCTTAGTAATGCTATTCATCGGACTCTTTTACTATCAATTCACCGTCTCGGTAAAGTCCAGGTAACTTATTTTGCATCTCCTGTTACTACAGGCATTAGAAATATAGATTATTTTATTTCTGGTAAATTAACCGAACCCTGGGCAAATCCTCAAAATCACTATCGAGAAAAATTGATTAATATTGACGGGCCAGGTTTTTGTTTTTCCTATCCAGAGACTTATCAAGCTACCATTAAAACAAGTAGAGAAAGTCTAAAAATACCCGAAAATGCGATCGCCTTTATTTCCGGCGCTAATATATATAAAATTATCCCAGAAGTTAGAGAAACTTGGGCAAAAATTATTGCTGCTGTACCTAATTCTGTCTTAATTTTAATGCCTTTTGGTCCAAGCTGGGGAACTTCTTATCCTGATGTGGCTTTTACTAACAAAATGCAGGAAATTTTTAGTAAATATGGCGTTAATTCTCAGCGTTTAATTGTATTAGAAGCTTTACCAAATCGTGCTGATGTTAAAGAAGTTTTAAAATTAGCTGATATATATCTAAATGCTTATCCATATTCGGGGTCAACTTCTATTATAGATCCCTTAGAAGTAGGAGTGCCACCAGTGGTAATGGATGGTAACTCCTTGCGATCGCGTATGGGTGCAGCATTATTAAGAGATTTAGAAATTACTGATTTAATTGCTCATAATGAGGAAAACTATATACAATTAAGTATAAAACTTGCTAAAAATTCCCAACTGCGGCAAGAATATCGCGAAAAAATATTAGAAAAAATGGCAAATAATCCTAAATTTTTGGATAGTCGTTATTATTCTGCTCAAATACAAGATGTTTTTGAGAAGTTGGCAGCAGGAAATATATCTGTTTTTTAAAGCTAAAAGGTAGTTGGTGATGATAAATATATTGTGTTTTTAAACGCAAAGGAGTGCAAAGGTAACGCAAAGTAACGCAAAGGTAAGGTAAAAATGTGGGTGACAATGGATGATTTTAAGTGTTTTTAAAATTTATGGTAACAGAAATAAATTATCAGTTTGTTGAAGGTGTTTTGGAAGAATATAATAAAAAAACTGCTGATGAGAATTTAGTGAATATTATTCACCAAGTGCGAAAACAAATAGCAGATTTTTGGATAGCTACTCCCCCAGAAATGTTAAAAAATCATTATTTAGATTATCCGGGAAAAGTTTATCAAAAATTATGGCAGAGTAATATTAAAAATGAAGTGCTAAATGATAGCGATCGAATTTTTGTAGAAGAAATTAAAAACTATATTGCTAAAGGCTTTACTGCCCCTAATGCTATTCAATATCTATTAGCAGGAATGCTTTACTGTCGAGGCGATCGCCTGCCTTTACAATATCAAAATGCCCCCATACCTGCTTGGCTTTTTCAAGATTTCCTCAAATTTTTATTCGATTTTCCTCTTCATTTTCAAGAAATTGGCGAAGTAGAAAATTATTATCAATATTTACAAGGATTAGTAGATTATATACATAATAAAATTTTTACTCAAACAACATCACCTATTTGGCATCAAATAGCTTTATTTTTTACCGACAATATCCAATTTGCCCCCCTACAATTTACTACAGCAAATTTAAAAGATATCTATATTAAACGGGCAGAAATTCAAGAATTTGTATTAAAACAACTTGGACATCAAATTAATTATACTTTTCCCCCAATTACCATAAATAAAAATAAAATTCGTTTAGGTATTCTTAAATCAGATTATAACCCGCATCCAGAAACTTTTGTAACTTTTCCGATTTTTGAATATCTGGATAGAGATAAATTTGAAATTATTTTATATGTAATTTATGAGACTGGACATCCTTTAGAAAAATATGCTGCTAGTAAAGCCGATAAATTAATTAAACTGCCGCAAGAATTACCCGATCGCGTCGCAACAATACGCCATGATAATTTAGATATCCTATTTATTTCTACCCTAGTTACTAATGCTACTAATAATATTAGTCTACTAGCTTTACATCGCCTCGCACCTATACAAATTACTTCCATAGCTTCACCAGTTACTACTGGTATGGGCAATATTGACTATTATATTTCTGGAAAATTAACTGAAATTATAGATAAATCTCCTTGCCATTATCGGGAAAAATTAATTACTATAGATGGTACTGGATTTTGTTTTAGTTATACCCTAGAAAAAGATAATATTTCTATTGAAACTAATAAACAAATTTGGAAAATACCAGAAACATCCCTGATATTTATTTCGGCTGCCAATTTTTATAAAATTATCCCAGAAGTTAGAGAAACTTGGGCAAAAATTATTGCTGCTATACCTAATTCCGTCTTAATTTTAATGCCTTTCGGCCCTAGTTGGGGACAGCAACAGCAAGGTATTAATTTTCAGAAAAGTATGCAAATAGTATTATCTCAGTATAATATTGATAATCAGCGTTTATTTATATTACCATCTTTGCCAAATCGTAAAAAAGTACAAGCAGTATTAAAATTAGGGGATATTTATCTAAATACTTATCCTTATTCTGGCTCTACTTCTATAATAGATGCTTTAGAAATAGGATTACCTACAGTAGTTATGGATGGTGAATTTTTACGATCTAGGATGGGTGCGGCTTTATTGCGAGAGCTAGAAATGCCGGAGTTAATTGCTCAGAGCGAAGATGATTATATTAAAATTAGTATATCTTTAGGGAATAATCCTATATTGCGCCAAGAAATTCGCGATCGCCTTCAGAAAAAAATGCAAAATAACCCTAGATTTTTAGACAGTCATTATTATTCTAATCAAATGGGTAAATTATTGGAAAATTTAATTAAGCAGTTTTAAGCAATTAATAGGGTGCGTCAGCATTTTTACACCTAATTATCTCCTTTAAATATTACATCTGACGCACTAAAAAAATTAATTTCAGAGGAACAATTGCGTAACGCCTTTATTTGAAAATTTGATAATAAAGCCCTGGGAATTTACCCTAATTTTTAGCCCAAAAATTGATGGTGAAATTTATAGGGTAAAATTTTTACTTTTTTTACTTGTCTATTGCCTGTTGCCTCCTATAAACACGGGTGACGATCGCCTCAATATTTTTCCTATAATTAAATACATTAAATTGATGAGTATCAATAAGCGATCGCCTGATACTAAACCCTGATTTATTGAATTACTAATTTTAAGTAGTCAATACATTTTTTTTATTATGACTAATTAGCTCTCCAAATTCATCGTAAACAGTTAAATTACTTGGTTTACAACGTTTAATTTCAAAACCAATACCCTGAGAACCTTCTTGTTGCAAATCTTCTATGTATCCTGCCAAAGAGTCTTCGGCTTCTTGTTTATTATGAAAAGGGCCGAAATAGTAGGTACACCGAGGTTTATCTGTAACAATTTCTACCCAAAAAGCCAAGCCTAAAAAATCGATAATATTAACCATGATTTGCTTTATGTCCTTTGACTAATGGCTCATCTAGGGCTACGCAATGGTGGCTCTTAATATTGTTTTATACTCTGTTGCATTTATTTTTTCAACGTATCTTTGCCGATATTTCCTAAATGGAGAGTATGAGACCAACGCTGACGATATATCTCGTACAAAGCCATTCCGGTTGCTACAGAAACATTTAAACTGGGAGTATGACCATTTAGAGGAATAGAAACTAAATCATCACAGCATTGTTGTGTCAACATACTAAGACCTTCCCCTTCAGAACCCACGACTAATACAATTGGACCTGTAAAGGAAATTTTATATATAGGTTTTGCTGCCTCAGATGCAGTACCATAAATCCAAAAACCTGCTTTTTTTAATTCTTCTAGCGCCCTGGAAAGATTAACAACTCTTGCCACAGCAAAATTTTCTAAAGCTCCTGCTGCTACTTTCATTACACTGGAAGTAATACCTACAGATCGTCTTTGCGGCAAAATTAATCCTTGAGTTCCTAAAGCTTCAGCAGTACGAATAATTGCACCTAAATTATGGGGATCGGTAATCCCATCTGTAGCAATTAATACCGGTTGTGCTGACACTGATTTAGATTTTTCAATTAAATCCGTTAACTCTAAATATTCATAAGGTGCAACTTGAGCAGCTATGCCTTGGTGTATAGCCCTATTGGTGATGTAGTCTAGCCTTGCATAATCAACTTCGTCAATTACCGTTCCTGCCATTTTTGCTTGACGAATTAGGGTATGAAAGCGGGGATCATAACTAAGTTGATTGGTAATCCAAATTCGATTTAATGGTCGCTGATTTTCTAAAGCCGCCAGTACCGTATGTCGTCCATAAATAAGATCATTGTCTTCTGAGTCTAAGGGCGCTGCTGTGATTCTCTGCGATCGAGGAGCGTAATTTTCTTTTGATTCTATAGCTGGTGATACAATTTTGTGCGATCGCCGAGGCTGCCGGTTTTCTTTTGATTCTATAGCTGGTGATACAATTTTGTGTGATCGCCGAGGCTGCCGATTTTCCTTTGATTCTAAAACTGGTGATATAATTTTGCGCGATCGCGCTCCTGGGCGATTGTCTTTTTCTTCTTTTTTTGTTACAAGTTTTGGTTTATCATGGTGGGAATCCGCTAAAATGGGTTTTCCTACACTTACCTTAGTTTTTTTGCTCAATAAGCGTTTACCACGATTAGATTGTATGCGTGGTTTAGAGTTACGATTTTTTTCTGCCATAATGTTATAACTTCCTAACTTTAGTTGCTATAATGGTCCAAGAATAGGGAAAAAATAGCCGATCTAGCTTTGATGACAAAATTTAGAATTTAAAATTAGCAAAAAAAGCGAAATAATTGCCTTAATAATAGAATTAATTAATGTCCTCAGTTTTAGCCCGATTTTCGGCCAATTAGCTTAATTAATTTATCTTTAGGAAATGTTATCAAGCTCTAAATAACTTAATAATTCGTTGAGTCGATTGGGATCTGTAATATACAAGTATCCAATTAAAGTTTCCAGGCTGGTTGCTTGTTGATAAATTTCTGGATCGACTCGTTTGGGGCGATTCGTTGCCGCATTTCTGCCCCGTCTAATCATCTCCTGTTCTGTATTATTAAGGTAAGGAGCGATGGCTTGTAGCTGTTGTGCCTGAGCCTCGGCTCTAACTTGAGATACTACTAAATTATGATAAGACTGCGATCGTCTAGGGGGGAACAAATAACGACTACGGATATAAAGCTCATATACAGCATCCCCCAAATAAGCTAAAGCGGCAGGCGAAATTTGCTGCACCTGCCCCAAGGATACTGTTAATGCAGCCAAAGGAATTAACCTAATTTCCTGGTTATCTGCTTGGGAATATTCAGGTATATTTTACCTCCAAATTATTACACTGACTCATGGCTAATATGGTGTTCCCCCACTAATGTTAATGACTACAAAGCTATATTTTCGTTTTTCCATGACCCTAAACTGGTAAATTGGGGGCGAGAATGACGGGAAAAACCAAAATTTTTATCGTCGATAGTAGACAATAGGGAATAAAAAGATTATACTATCTATCTGTCTTTGCAAATATAAAATTAAAATATACTGCAAAACTGGATTAAAAAGCATCAGGCTAATAAATCCATTCGGTTTAGTCCACTCGCCAGGGTAGGATATCCTACTTTCAAGTTAATTATAGTAGCTAAAATTCTTGTATATACTAGCTTTGGACTGTTAAAAATAAAAAGTAATATTAGGAGGAAAGGAAGCGGATCGATATCTGGGCAAAACAAATATTCACCGTCGAAAAAATTTCGGCTCCGTTTCCCGCAAAACGGGCATTAAATCAAAATAACCATAGTTTTTTAGCATATTTTTAGGAGGATAATATAGCAGAGCCACTAACCCTGACCGTCAGCTTAAGAGGCACTCGCGAACTCAGGGATAATTTGTGTCAAATATTCCGCCTCACTGGTTTATTAGATGCTTTTTCCGAGCCGACTTTTACTAAAGTAATCAATAAATGTATCGAAGAAGGGCCAAAAAATATTATCTTGGATCTTTCCCAGATCGACTTTGTAGATAGTTCGGGTTTAGGAGGGCTGGTTAAAATCGCCAAAACCGCCCAAAATCAGAACGGATCTATACAAATAGTCACTAATGCCCGTGTTACTCAGACTGTAAAACTGGTACGTTTAGAAAATTTTCTCCGTTTACGGACTTCTGTAGAAGTTGCCTTAGAGGAAATAAATAAAAAATAAAAATACCAGGAAAAATCACCAAGAATGCCTGAGATTAAACACTGTGAGAATCCCAAGCTTTAATTAATTAGCGATCGCTCTTTAATAAAAAGCATGGGATTCTTAATTTATCATTTCTAAAATATCAATTTGTAAAAATTTCGGAAAGATTAAAAACAGTAATTATGACCAATAAATAATATTAACAGTAATTATCAATATATGTAATTAATTAGTAATGATAAAATAAATTAGGCTAGGTTTGTAATGGTAAACTAACTAATAGTGCTAGATAATTTAGTAACACCAAGAATAAATTTTGGGATTTAATATGGTGAAAATTTTATAAATTCTGGACAATTAAAGGTAACTATTAATTGGAGTAGTAATGATTTGTAACTATTAGATTACACAAACTATTAGATAATCAAATTTGTACAATTATTAGGTGTAAAGTAATGAACACAGAACAAACGGCAGCAAGTAATTTTTTATTAGGCCAAAAATTAGCAGCAAAACCAATTCGGGTGGGAGTATTGGGTTTTGGCGGACTCGGACAAGCGGCAGCCAGAATACTAGCTGGTAAAAAAGAGATGATATTAGTAGCAGTAGCAGATCATCAGGGTTATGCCTACGCTAATGAGGGGTTAGATATAGATAAAAGTATCGCCACATATCGCGATCGAGGATCTGTAGGATATTTAGAAAACCAAGGCATTCTAAGCGATCGCAGCATAGCCGAATTAATCAAAATAGCCAACGTAGATGGCTATTTTTTGGCATTACCCAACTTACCCAATAACTTTATGGCTACCGTCGCACAACAATTTATCGCGGCTGGCTGGAAAGGAGTATTAGTGGATGCCATTAAACGTACCAGTGCCGTCGAATTATTACTAGAAATAAAAGCAGAATTACAAGCAGCAGGAATTACCTACATGACCGGTTGCGGGGCCACACCAGGACTTTTAACCGCCGCCGCCGCTTTAGCTGCTCAGAGTTACGCAGAAATTCATAGTGTTAATATTACCTTTGGAGTAGGAATTGCTAACTGGGAAGCATACCGGGCTACTATCCGGGAAGATATCGCACATTTACCTGGTTATGATGTAGAAACAGCTAAAGCCATGAGTGATGCTGAGGTGGAAGCTTTGCTAGATAAAACCAATGGCTTGCTAAAACTAGAAAATATGGAACACGCTGATGATGTGATGTTGGAATTAGCGGGAATTTGTCCCCGCGATCGAGTTAGTGTTGGTGGTATTGTCGATACTCGTAACCCGAAAAAACCTTTAAGTACTAATGTACAAATAACAGGGCGTACCTTTGAAGGTAAAATTTCTACCCATACCTTTACTTTAGGGGATGAAACTAGTATGGCTGCTAATGTATGCGGTCCTGCTTTTGGTTATCTTAAAGCCGGTATTTCCCTCCATCAACGCAGTATTTACGGTTTATTTACCGCCGCCGAAATTATGCCGCAGTTTGTGAGGTAGTATTTAATAATAATAATGAGTAAATATAGCAGGAACAGGACAACATAAAACCGACCAAA
>CAWUOF010000096.1:0-10347 GCA_963923765.1 uncultured bacterium
ATGGGGAATTTAGAATTTAGAATTTAGAATTGGGCATGGGGTATGGGGAATTTAGAATTTAGAATTTAGAATTAGGCATGGGCATGGACATGGGGCATTGGATTTAGTTAATAAAAATTATGCTAATGGGTTATGGGGTATGTCCCATACTTAGGTATTAGGTTCTATTGTCAATACTCACAAAAAATATTGATTAATATCACATTATTTTTGTTGTTTGTATCACTTCGCGAAATATTTAAGGCTATTAGGATAATTACAAATAGAATCAGGAGTGTAGGAATATGGCAAGCAATAATAAAAAACTACGGGAAAACCCTTACACCACTTATCGCGACCCGGTAACTGGCAGATGGTTAGTTATTCGATTAAATCAACAGCAAACGCGGTCAGCGGGTTAAAAATAAGTAATTTTTATGGTGGTTAGCATCTGGTGTTTATTATTGGCAATTAATCTAAAAATCAAAAATTTAGGGGCGGGTTTATTTAAGTTATCTGTAAAATTTAAAATCCCTGGTAAAACCCGCCCCTACATATTATATTGGGGTTATTTTTAATAATTTGATGTGAAATTACATAATTATTGGGCGGGTTATTCGATAAATTATGATATAAACCAACCATATATAAACCCGCCCATATTGATTAATTAAAAACAGAAAACATCACCAATTTATCACTATAATTGGGGCTGCTATATTTACAAAATTAAACAAAGTTGTATATATTTTTCTGCCGTTTCTTCTGATAAATTATGGCTAGTTTCTGCGGTTTCATTTTCTCCTAAAGATGCAGCAAAATTAAATAATTTTCCTGCTGATATTAACCATTTTTCAAAAACTGCAAATCTGCCATCGTCTGGGTTAACAATTTGGTAAACTCTAAGGCGTTTTTTGTTATTGCTTTCATAGCGAATACATTTAATATTGTATCCAATTTTATCTAGGAAGCGTCGGATAATAGTTATGGGAGAAACATTATTATTTGCTAATCCAATTCCCATAACTGTTTTAATGGTGCAACGATGACGTAACGCTAAGGCTGTCATTTCTAATAAATCAGTATCTGTGTTGCGTAATTCTCGGTTGTTATCAGCTAGTAATACGGGTATGCCTAACATTTCCATAATGCCGATCGCGGCTCCGATTTGAAACCGATTAAAATCAGGGGAGAATAAATTACCTGTTCCTAATTCTAATAATTTTTTAGCCATCATAGCATCTCTTTCGGCTAAATATGGTCGCCCTACAGTTAAATAGTAATGTAATTGTAATTGAGTGTACCAGCCTCGATCGTCTTTAAGAACTAATTCTGCTGTTACGGGTATATGATAACGTTGTTGTAATTCATATTTCCGTTGGGCATGACGTTGCTCTGTAGTTTTGATTAAGCGTTTTTTGATATCTTGATAGGCGCGATCGCTTAACTCTTCTGCTAGGGCAATAGCATCACAATTAGCTTGATAATTTTTATCAATTGTGGCGGCGATCGCTGCTGTTAAAGAGATATTTTCTGTTGAATTTTCTGGGGAATAAATATTATGATTAACTAGGGTTAAATTGCCCGAATTTTTGCTGGATTTACTAGAGTTAATTTCCCTAGTTATAGGAGGAATATCAGTAACTTGATGACCTTCATTTTCCAATGCTATTAGGACAGATTCGCGATAATGTAGCATTGAGGCATTAAAACGCACAGCCATTTTTGCCCAACAAGTTAAAGATTCTGATTGAAAATTTTTATCCCATGCATCTAAAGCAGCAAAATCTGATTGTTGTAGTAAAGTAATATTAAGTTGAGTTAAACGATTTTCGGAAGCAAGTAAAGAGGCGATCGAAGTTGATCCGTTACCGATTTGATGAAAACTATAAGGTGCAACCCAAATAAATCGCGGTACATTTTCCCGTAGTCTTCCTAATGCTTGTCTAACACTATTTTCCCCTTGAATGCCACAGGCAATTGCCCAAACCGAGGTAAAATGTCCGCGTAGATCAATACTAACTCCTGTTTCTATGGAAGGACTAGCTAAAACAATATCATATAGGGGTAAAATTTCTGGTAATTTAGAAATACAACCGTAGGCAGGATGATTTGGGTTAGCTAAAGATTCTGAATCTATTCGCAAGATTTTGGTTAAAGGAAATTGCGCTTGTAGATAAGCTTCTAAACTTTGGGTACCCCATTGACTTTGTAATTTTTGAGCAGATAAACATACAAAAGGTTTACCGCCTTGGCGAATATGATTTTCTAAGTCTTTAACTAATCTTTCGGGGGTAGTTTCTGTATAGTTATTAACTTGCCAAGATTCTTGGGGGCCAGGTTGCCATTCATTTTCAATAATAAATGGTTCGATCGCTATTCCAGATAAATCAGTAAGATACTCGATCGCAATATCACTTAAATCAGCATCGGCAATAACAACTTTACCTTCACCGCCTAAAACATTTTGCATTAAATTAGAAAAACATTTCAGAATAGCTACTCTTTGCTGAGTACAGGTATTAGAATTTAAACCATGCCATAAAACCTGCTCAATTTCATCAATAATTACTACCGCATTATTCCAATTAGCAGGATTAAAACTAGCTTGAGAATTTGGGTGTAAAGAGTCGATACATAATCCATAAGCTGTTACTGTTTCTAATTGAACTTTATCTATTTCAGTAATATATTTTATGCCGAAACGTTGACATAAATCTTCTAATAAGCGGACACGATGACCGATAACTAAAACAGGTTTTTGATGAGTTAAAGCTTGGCGGACTATTTTCTGGAGAAATTTAGTTTTACCTGTACCTTTGGGGGATTTAATGGCGATAAATTTAGCTGAATTAGGTATGGAAATTTTACCAATATAGCGGCGATTAATTTTGAGCGATCGAGGATAGGTAAGACGAGTTAAAAGTTTAGCTTTCCAGTTATTTAAAGCTAAAGCATTCTGATAAGCTAATTCAAAACTATTGACACCTTGATTAGCAATTAAATCATCTACACCTTTACCATATTCTGAATTCCAGGTAATAACTTTTACATTACATCCAGCTTGAGTAAGTAAATATCCAGTTTGTCCGATCGCTGCATCTACTGATTTAATAGTATTAGGTTTAGAATCTTGGTCAAAAGCTAAATAAATTTCTCTACCTTTGCCGATTAATTTTACCAATTGGGGAATCAGACGAGGTTTACTAATTTTATTACCTAATTTATCTTTAGCTACGCGATAGCCGCCATTAATTCCTGGTAAAGCCACAGCCGCAAAACCTGCTGTTAATAAAGCCCCTGATTTTTTTGCACCTTCAGTAATACATAAAGGAATAGAAGGGTTATTAATTAACCATTGCCAAAAGCCTAAATCGGGTTTTTTGGGATTAATATCTGTTGGTAAAACCTTTAAATTGTAGCGGGAAGCAATGCGTTGCCATATATATACAGGCACTCGTAAAGCAAATAATCCTGTAGGTGTTTTTGGTGGATGTTCGTATTTAATTAATTTTTTATTATTATATCGACGTGGTTGCAAAGGTTTAAAACAGCCCCAGAGGTCATATTCTCCGGTTAAAACATCTATTCCTGAACACCACCAACCACCTTTTTCTAAATGTTGGTAACGTTTCAGAATAGGATTTGTAAGCCTACCATCATTACGTCTTGGAATAGCATCAGAATATAGCAAATAGTCGTAAGGACGCAAGCCTTCTAAGGGGATAGCATTTAGACGAGTTACTTGGTCATCAACGCAACTTTGACCCCATTCCTGTAGATGATTCACGGTTTTTTGTCAGTCGGTCATAAAAAAGCTATACCAGACTACACCATATCTGGGGGATAAGTAAAAATTTAATAAAAAAAACCACTATCTGTAGTGTTACTTAAATTTTTTCTCAGAAATGTTGAGGGCGGGGGCTGCCCGCCATTTATTTAATATTGGGCTACTTGACTAAGAATTGTTAAAGGGCCTAAATCTTTAACAATTTGCATAGTTTCTTGATTTCGGACCAAAAGGGCACCTGCAAAGCCGAGGGAATTAACGGAAATAGAGTGTATTTCTTCCTGCGATCGCTTAATAATTAACATCCATTCCCTAGTGGCCAAAAAATTATAAGCACCTGTTTGTTTTTCTCCTAAGCCCACATCTAAACCAACTGCACCGAGTAAAGTATAGTAGCATTCCCTAATTTTTGCCGCCGCTTCTTCCCTAGATGCCTCTGGGGAAATATCCAAGCAAGCAAAAGCATGGGGAAAATTAAATAAAGGTATAGTAGCTACTCCATTGCAAAAAACAGCCTTAGCTAAAGCAGGTTCAATGGGAATTTTTGGCCCTTGTTCCGTCAGAGGCAAAGGTACTAATTGTAAATGTTTATGTCTTTGACTAGCCCCTGCCTGCTTTCCGCCGTTATAAAAAGCTAAACCATCAATTTCTGTTAAAGCTGTCCACATTGCGGTAAAATCTGCCCATGTTAACCAGTTTTCTTGCTCTTCAAATTCACGGGTAATAATTAATAGGTGATAATCAACTACATTAAATTTATTTAAAACACATAAATGAGTATCGGAAAGATCGGCAACGAATAAATCTTTATCGTAGGGCAGAAAAGGATTAAATTCTTTACGCTCATTAGTAGTTTTTGTTTCCTGCTTTTTTTTATCTGCTTCTTTACGTACTAAGTTAGATAAAATACGGACTAAAAATTTAATACCATCTTGTTCGACAAATTCGTATTCTGTTGGTATAGAATGCAATGCACCGCATTCGATCGCCCGTTGGGTACTAGCCTTTAACTTGTCCCATAAATTATCGGTTTTTACTATCGGTGTTTTTACTTGTATAATTTCTTTATTCATTCTCTGTGCCCTGTCTTCTGTGGTTAAATTGTGAAAGAATTATATAATACATGAATAACCACCCAGACACCAAGACACCCAAGAACAGAAAATATAGATAAAAAAATATTCTTTCGCGGTGTTAATATTAATTTTTATTTCCTTGGTGTCATGGTTAACTAAAAAAATCATTATGGTAATGAAAAAATTAAATCTATAACCATTATCAAGGAACTAAAAATATGACGGCATTAATTTTAAAAAATCCAGAAAAGGCTGCTATTACCGATGAACAATTTTATCAACTTTGTATTACTAATCGTAAGCTAAAATTAGAACGTACAGCCACAGGAGATATAATTATTATGCCACCGACAGGGGGAACAACGGGAAATCAGAATTTTAAATTAACTCAACAATTAGCTAATTGGACAGATAGTGACGGTACGGGCATAGGATTTGATTCTTCTACTTGTTTTCAACTGCCTAATGGTGCAAATTTTTCTCCTGATGCGGCTTGGATACCTTTAGAAAAATGGAATCTTCTTACTCCGGAACAAAAAGAAAAATTCCCGCCAATTTGTCCTGATTTTGTGATAGAATTGCGTTCTCTTAGTGACGGTTTAAAACCTCTACAAGAAAAAATGCAGGAGTATATTGATAATGGTACTCGTTTAGGTTGGTTAATTAATCGACAAAATCGCCAAGTAGAAATTTATCGTCAGGGTAGAGATAAAGAAATTTTAGATAATCCTATAAGCTTATCAGGCGAAGATGTTTTACCTGGTTTTGTGTTAAATTTGGCTGTAATTTGGTAAAATTTATAAGGTATTTTTTCGGTTTTTATTTCTAATATGATTTTTTAGTGATTAAATTACATATCCTATAAATTAATAACCACCAAAACAATAAGATACTAAGCAAGAGAAAAATAAATCTACTCTTGATTATGTGATAATATTATATGTTTTGATGGTTAATTTTACAAACCTAGTTACTACCTATTTATCGTGATAAATATGTCACCGTTTCTAATGAATTACTTCATACTAATAGATATTTGAAAAATTAAAGTCTGGCTAAAGGTCGAATCGGTCGAACAAATCGGGTATTAGCTCGAACATAGCAAATTTCTGATGTGACTGAGCTTCCAATCCAAAGCCAGGGCAATCCTCTGTCATCTAACTTAATGCCTGCACTGTTAATTTTTGTTCCAGTTGGAAAGGTATGACCTACCGGAAAATTATAAATATCTTTTCCATTTGTTCCATTTTTACGACGGCGATTGGCATATCGACAGTTTAATCCATTGGTATCTGGATCTACTACTTCCCATTCATAAGGCATATACCAGTAATCACGACCATTGACGATATAATAATCGCCGTTTTCATCAGCTTCGGGATAAGCTTCTCCTGCTATAACTGGTTGAGTAATTTTACCAGAATATAGAATGTTGGGAACATTAAAAATTTCGACACTAGCACCGATTAAAATAGCTAATCCTGAGTTAATAAGAGTTTTAGATTTCATGCTATTTGTCCTTGATGAATTATAACCAGGTTAGAGTTTCTTGATATGAAATATCAGGGGTAGTTTCCCCTAGATAGATATCGGTGAAAATTTTTAGTTTTATGCAAATTAGAGAATTTTGTTACAAAAATTAATATTTTATTATTTCTATTATAATCGCCCATCAAAAAACCGATCGCCTGGGTTTGAGAAACCTGGTTTATTCTGTTATCTCTTGTTTGATTACTCAATTATCCAAGAAATCGGTTTTTTTGAGCTGAAAAAAGCGATATTAGAAGGCAGAAATCAGATTTATACTTTATCTTTTAGCTTATTAGCAACAATTCTGACATAAGTAGAGGTTTAATTTTTTGATTATTCTCCCCAAGCACTCAAAAATTCTACTTGATTTTCCATTTCTTCTGCTGATTTACTAGCAATTATCCTTAAAATTCGCCGCATTTGCTCACCAATTGAATAGTTTTGAAAGCCTAAAATAATTCCGGCATGGCTTTGTTGTTTTTCTATGAAATTTGTATGAATCCTGTAAAAATCCCGGACATTAAAACTATAAATTATCCGATGATTTTCCCATGCCCATTGCAATTGTTCTTCATCGCTACTAGATAACATTTGCGCTTCCGCTGCTGATAATACATCAACGTTTCTAAAACGTAAAGCCCCTATAAGATCGCTATCCATTGTATCCTCATCTAAATAAAGGTGAATTTTGGTCATGTTTAAATTTTTTGTTGCTGGTAATGTTGTTTAGCTAGTTCTTCATAAGCAATTTGTTCGGCGGTAATATCTTGATCTATTTCCTCTCGGTTAGCATGATAATAGGTTAAAGCAGCATAAACTTGAGTAATGGTTAAATGATTTAATCTTCTAGCGATTTCTTCGGCGTTGTTGCCTTGATTATACAAGCCAGCAATTCGGCGAACTGATGTGCGAGTTCCTGTAATTATTGCACGACATCCATCATTTCTAGTGTCAATAGTAATAAGTGTGCTAATGTCGATAAGAGTTGCCAAGGTTTTCTCCTATTTCTTTGTGGTTTATTGTTTTAATTTTAAGATATTGCTTTATGGTTTGATTCTGCTCGATCGCAACCTATCAGCCATTTTGAATAATAACGAACGGAACGCTTTTAGGGTTCAGCATATATTCTGGTTATATTTAAAGTACGCTTATTCATGTTATATATCCTTCTCTAGTGAATATGGTAGCAAAAATGGCATAAATATTATTTCCTAGCCTCATGCACTAATTCTATAAAATAATGGGGAGTCAGGAGTCAGTAGTTAGAAAATGACAAATTATGAATTAAAACACATTTTTTGGGGGAATAGGTGCATTATTCATAATTAAAATAGATGGTATAATTGCAAAACCTATCATGTTCCTAACATTTGTAAATTATATAAACTAGCATAAAGTCCTCCTTGTTGTAATAATTCCTCGTGACTTCCTGTTTCTATTAATTGACCTCGTTGCAGTACAAAGATTTTATCGACGTTACGAATAGTAGACAGTCGGTGAGCAATAATAATAGCCGATCGCCCTTCTAATAATTTATCTAAAGCATCTTGAATTAAAGCTTCTGTACCGACATCTAAACTAGCTGTTGCTTCATCTAAAACTAATAACCCAGGATTACGAATAGCAGCCCGGGCGAAGGCTAATAATTGTTTTTGTCCGCTAGATAAATTTGTGCCTCTTTCTCGGAGTTGAGTATCATAACCTTGGGGTAAATCTTCGATAAAATTATCTATATTAGTTTTAATTGCAGCCGATCGAATTTCTGGAATTGTATAATCATCTCCTAAACTAATATTACTTTTTACATCACCAGCAAAGATAAAACCATCTTGTAAAATTACGCCTAAATGCCGTCGTAATTCTGCTTGAGGCATATCACGAATATCTACACCATCTAAAAGAATACGTCCGCGACTGGGTTCATAAAGGCGACAAAGTAGACGAATTATTGAACTTTTCCCAGCCCCCGTTGGTCCAACTAAGGCGATTTTTTCCCCAGGGTTAATGACAAAATTTAAATTTTTAATAACATATTCATCATCTTTATAGGCAAACCAAACATGGTCGAAACGAATTTCCCCAGATTTTTGATTAGATAAGATAGATTTTTTTGGTTGATCTGTTATTTCTAAGTTTACTTTATCTTGAATTTCGATCGGCTGCTTTAAAATCTCATTAACTCTTTCAATAGCTGTTAAACCGGCTTGAATAGCTGTAAATTTTTCGGCAAACTGTCGTAAGGGATCGAATAATCTTTGAGCAAAGAGAATAAATGATGCTAAAACACCAAAATTCATTTCTTTTTGCATAATTTGCCAGCCTCCTAGCCAGAGTACACCAGCAATTGCTACTAATGCAATCCATTCTAAAGTAGCTGATACTGCGGCATCATAAAATATGGTATGATCGACTTCTTTAATATATTTTTGATTATTTGCCCGAAATAACTCCGCGTTAAATTTTTCGCGGCGAAATATTTGTACTACTCCAATACCGCTAATATTTTCTTGTAGCATAGCGTTTAAGCTAGAAAGTTCTTCCCTAGCTTTATAGTTAGCTTCGCGATATTGCTGCTGAAAATAAATTATTACTGCTGTAACTGGCACTAACATTAAAATTAGCATTGTTGCTAGTTGCCATTGTAAGGTAAACATTATAACAGAAATTACCACAATAGAAAATATATCTGATATAATGCCGATCGCGCCGGTAGAAAATACTTCTCCTAGTGCTTCTACATCACTGGTTAAACGGGTAATTAATTTACCTACAGGGGTGCGATCGAAAAATCTTACTGCCAAGGATGTCACATGATTAAATAAATCATTACGAATATCTGCTGTAATTCTTTGCCCTACTTTCTGCACTAAAAAACTTTGACTTGATTCTAAAGCTAAACGAATAGCTATGGTTAATAACAATAATACATCTAAAATTATTAAGCCTTGGCTTAAGGTTTTATCCGCTAAAAATTTCCAAGTGGGTTCTTGACGTAATAAGGAAATTGCCTGCCCAATTAAAATCGGTTGAATTGCACCAGAAAATGATAAAGGAATTAGTAATAATAAAGCAATTAATAATAAACGTCCATGACGGCGGGCTGCTGGTAACAAAGTTTTTAATAAAACCCAGTCATTTTCGCGTTTAAATTTATCTTGATTTTGTTTAGTATTTTTTGAAAATAAATTGGTCATTGTTTAACCTGCAAAAAAACCATATTTTTTTAATTTAGCGCAAGATAGTTAATTTGGTATGCAAGAAATAGAAACAACTCGACTTTTGCTCAGACAGTTTACCCTAAATGACCTAGAGGAATTGTATCGCCTCTACAGCGATGGAGAAGTGATGAGATACATAGGATTATGCAGCAAAAAAGAAACCGAAGCCAGATTATTATCTATACTCAAGCATTGGCAAACTCACGACTTAGGAATGTGGGCTGTTATTCATAAAGACCATCAAAAATTAATCGGGCGCTGTGGACTAATATTTTTAGATAATACATCAGAAGTAGAGATAGGATATCTCCTCGATAAAGCTTACTGGCATCAAGGGTTAGCCACAGAAGCAGCTTTAGCTGTGTTAAAATATGGATTTGAAATCATCCAATTAAAGCGTATAGTTGCCATTGCCAAACCGGAAAATATTGCTTCTCGTCGAGTTATGGAAAAAAGCGGTATGAAATATGAAAAAAACGCTTATTTTTATAAAACCCATGTGGTTTATTATGCTATTAACTGTTCAGATTTTTCTGGTTAAAGATATTATATAATAAATAATCTAATGTAGTTTATTTTGAGGATAATAAAAACCCAAAATATGATATAATAATTAGGGAAATTAGGGTGTATTTTATATTTGGGAACAACCCAATTATTACTTTGTTGTTGCCTAGTCTATTTTAGCGAAGACAGCGCAACAACGGGTAAAAATTTAAAATATATAAATATCTATAGTTTTGGGTACATTTAT
>CAWUOF010000097.1:0-10341 GCA_963923765.1 uncultured bacterium
GGTAAAATACATCCTGCAAAGAAAAGCAAGAGCAGCATAGCAATGGACTATAGAGAAGCTGGTGTAGACGTAGAAGCAGGTCGTGCCTTTATAGGACAAATCCGCAACTTAGTAAAAAGCACTTATCGCCCCGAAGTTTTAGGAGATTTGGGGGGTTTTAGTGGCTTATTTCAAGTACCAGGAGGCTTTAAAGAACCAGTTTTAGTATCGGGAACCGATGGTGTAGGCACCAAACTAAAACTAGCCCAAAGCTTGAATATTCATCACACAGTGGGGATCGATTTAGTGGCCATGTGCGCTAACGATGTCCTACCATGCGGGGCACAACCACTATTTTTTTTAGATTATTTAGCCACTGGCAAACTCGATCGAGATCAACTGACTCAAGTTGTAGCTGGCATTAGCGAAGGTTGTCTACAAGCCGGATGTGCGTTATTAGGGGGAGAAACGGCAGAA
This sequence comes from uncultured bacterium, assembly GCA_963923765.1. Lineage (GTDB taxonomy): Bacteria > Cyanobacteriota > Cyanobacteriia > Cyanobacteriales > CAWUOF01 > CAWUOF01. The sequence goes on from CAWUOF010000097.1 coordinate 457, forward strand.
ATGCCAGGTTTTTATCAACCAGGAGAATATGACATCGCAGGCTTTTGTGTCGGAATAGTAGAAAAAAGTCAAATACTAGATGGTTCCCAGGTTAAAGAAGGAGATATTGCCATCGGTTTAGCCAGTGTAGGAGTACATAGTAATGGCTTTAGTTTAGTGAGAAAAGTAGTCGAAAATAGTAACTTAGATTGGCATTATTGTCCGCCAGAATTAGCAGGAAAAAGTTTAGGAGAAGTTTTACTCACACCGACTCGGATTTATGTAAAACCAATTTTAGAAGCCCTGCGATCGGGATTAATAATTAATGGTATGGCTCATATTACCGGTGGTGGTTTACCAGAAAACCTACCGCGCTGTTTAGGTGCTGGACAATCGATCGAAATAGATATTAAAACTTGGCCAGTTCCACCGATTTTTAACTGGTTAGCAAAACAAGGAGAAATCCAGCTTGTAGAGATGTTTAATACATTTAATATGGGAATTGGTTTTGTTATCCTGGTACCCCCAGAACAAGCACAGAAAACTATTAACTGGTTTACAGCACAAAATATTGGTGCTTACCATATTGGTCAAGTAATTGCAGGGGAAGGTGTTTTAGTAGGAATACCAAATTAAAGCTAAACCAGAAGAAAATGTTAGGCTATCGGATTAACAGTCTAGGAAATCATCAATAAAAATAGGTAAAAAGAGTGGCGATCGTAGAAATTATCGGAAGTATTTTAGGAGCATCGGCTCTAGGTATAGCAGGTTTAGAATGGCAATATCGTCGGCGTCCTGGAAACAATTTAGATTTAACTTTAGGTGAATGGAAACTAGAACTAAGTGATACTAAACGATATGTTTTAGTAGGGGAAATGATATTTTACAACCGGACTAAGCAGCTAGAAATTATGCTGCCAGAAGTTTCGGCAGAAGTAAAATTACTATCCCAAGGCAATTTAGCGGGTATTACTTGCCGTACTAAAATTATCCCTATGCATTCCGATGCCCCAGCGCGATCGGATGATTATTGGTTTGGTTATATCGTGAAAATTGGTAAAACTACACAGATGAAAATATGTGTAGAAATTGAGGGGGAAGATCTCAGTCAACTACAAACTGCTTGGGTAAAAGTTAACTATATTACTTATGGTCCAGAAGGACGCATTCCGAAAGAGCGTCATGTAGTGATTCCCTTAAGCTATCCAGACAATCAAGACAAATCTAATTGGCGACAGATGAATGGGGTAGAAGTGTTACCAATTCGGACTCATTTACTCAGCCATTTAGATGACCCAGTAGAAATTGTGAAACGTTACGTTTTACCCTACGCCAAAACCGGAGATATAGTATCTATTGGGGAAACACCCATAGCAATTATGCAGGGTCGATGGTTTCATCCCAACCAAATTAAACCAGGAATTGTCGCTAAACGTCTGTGTTATTTTTTCATGCCGACTTCTAGTTTGGCCACAGCCTGCGGTTTACAAGCCCTAGTAGATATTGTTGGTCCAGTAAGAGTAGTAACAGCGTTTGTATTAGGTTCGATCGCGAAAATATTTGGTAAACCAGGAGTTTTCTATCAACTAGCTGGAGAACAAGCCAGACTAATTGATGATGTTACCGGCACCTTACCACCTTATGATCAATTCATAGTGCTAGGCCCGCAAAAACCCCAACAGGTAGTTAATGAAATTAAAAATGCTACAGGTTTATCTGCTGCAATAGTAGATGTAAATGACTTAAAAGCCGTGAAAATCTTGGCAGCAAATTCAGATGTTTCCTATACTATTCTCGAACAGGCTTTAAGAAGTAATCCTGCTGGTAATGCTGATGAACAAACACCTATAGTGTTAATTCGTCCTGTTTAAAAAATTGCAGCTTTTGCCTGTGATTGGTTGTATTTGTAACAAAATATTTAATAATCTGGATAAATATGGGCAAAATTTTGCTATAATCAGGATTAGCACCCATCAAAAATGCCAGAATACTGTAAAAAAGGCTATTCTCGGCAAAAGCGTCAAACCACAGAAAAATATTTGGTATGAATTCCCATGCCTTCAGGCTAAGGAAAATGTCAAAATTGTCAGAGTAAACAGGCTGAATCTGCAAAACAATCCCCTAGCCTTTAGTCATGGGGATGTCCAAGTCACCCCAGGCTAAAAAAGCGGTCATACCTAAAATGAATCTATCTCTTCGCCCAAATACAGATGTTGCCATTCGTCCCCTTCAATATCGGGACTTAGATACTATCGATCGATTAATAGCAGAAACATCTGCAATAGAAAACGAAATTCCAGACCAGGAAAAAATGGGCTTACAAATGCACCAAATTCGTCGCTGGTATGGACTGTTAAAATTTTTTAGCTTATTTCCTAATCCCTGCCAATATCTATTCTGTGCCTATGTTGCTCAACAAGAAGGCCAAATTAAGGGGATGATTCAAATTGCCCCCTTTAATCGCACTCGTAGCACCTGGCGAGTCGATCGCATAGTCGGAGATATTCAAGCACAAGCGCAAAGTATTGGCTCCCAGTTACTCCGCCATTGCCTAGAAACAATCTGGGAAGCCCGCACCTGGCTACTAGAAGTTAATGTAAATAATAAAACAGCAATGGCACTGTATCGCCAAAATGGATTTCAACCTTTGGCGAAAATGACCTATTGGGCGATCGGCCCGGAAAAAATTAAAGAATTAGCCGATAGAGAACCAGATTTACCTAATCTCTTACCAGTTAGTAATGCTGATGCTCAATTACTATATCAGCTAGATACAGCCTCTATGCCGCCACTGGTGCGTCAAGTGTTCGATCGTCATATTCTTGACTTTAAAACTAGCTTTTTAAATGCCCTAATCCAAGGACTGAAACAATGGATTAGTAAAACAGAAGTAGTTAGTGGCTATGTTTTTGAACCTCAACGGAAAGCTGCTATAGGTTATTTTCAATTACAAATTAGCCGCATAGGAGCTTTTCCTTGTCAAGCTAATCTTACTGTTCATCCTGCTTATACTTGGCTATATCCAGAATTGCTTTCACAAATGGCTAGAATTGCCCAGGATTTTCCCCCACAAGCTTTGCATTTAAACTCGGCTGACTATCAGCAAGAACGGGAAGAATATCTGGAACAAATAGGAGCCGATCGCATTTCCCATACCCTGTTAATGTCTCGTTCTGTTTGGCATAAATTACGAGAATCCAAGCGAGTTTCTTTAGAGGGATTACAACTACCTGATGTTTTACAAGGACTGCAACCAGCCCATAAACCAGTAGCTGGGAGAATGTCTTGGATTAGTTCTATGACTAATTCTATGACTAATTCTATGACTAACTCTATGACTAACTCTCCATCAGATAGTGACATATCAAATTGGCATTCCCCTTCCCTCATCGAGGATTCTATTAATACATCTAGCCACGAAAATCAATCAGAAAAGGGGAAATAGTTATTAATAGTTAATAGTTAATAATAGCTATTGTAACTAAAAATTATAGGATAAAGAGAAGTGGGAATTGATCTGACCCTGTTCCTACTTTTCTCAGATAGGTGGCTAGGCAAAATCAAAATGAGGGTTTTTCCGAAATTATGCAAAGAATATCTGCTTTAGGATTAGATATAGGTAGTAAACGTATTGGTGTAGCTGGATGTGATGGTACAGGATTAATAGCCACTGGTCTGACTACTATTTTTAGAACATCTTTTGCCCAAACTTTAGGGGAATTAAAGGAAATAGTCCAAGAAAGACAAGTGCAGGTGTTAGTAGTGGGCTTACCCTATTCTATGAATGGAAATTTGGGTTTTCAAGCTCGATCGGTCCAGAAATTTGCCTCTAGTTTGGCTAAAGCCCTGGAATTACCATTAGAATATTTAGATGAGCGTTTGACATCTTTTCAGGCGGAACAACTTATGCAAGCCGAAAATATTTCGCCCTCACGGAATAAAAGTACAGTCGATCGCAAAGCCGCCGCCATAATTTTGCAACAATGGCTCGATGAACGCAGAAATAAATTAAAAAATATTTAATATTTAACTATTGGTTCCAGCCTGATGTCATTTTTAGCCTTGTAGTATATATTGTAATATATCTTGTAATAAAGTTAATTAATCATAAAAGCTAATTAATTAACCAAAAATTATCATAGCCAAAATAAAAATAATCGGTGAATTATCATTATTGAGGCCATAGTAATGTTATATTCAGTTGTCTCCAGGCTTGACATATCTGGTATTGTCAAGAATGGGTACAAATATTTGTCAAATTGAAGTACTATAACCAAGGCAAAAATAAAAAATAGGGAGCAGCAACCAAATAATGAGTAAACAAGAAATGCAAGAAGATGCCCCAAAAATCATTGTACATGATGAAGCTGGACGCACCCTGGAATGTTACATAGAAAAGTCTATGGAAATGCAAGGAGAAAAATATCTTCTCCTGATGCCCGTAGAAACACCTGTAGAAATTTTTACCTGGATACCTGATGAGGAAGGAGAATCAGAAGAAGACGAAATTCTGGTAGATTTAGAAGAAGCAGAAATTGAAACAATTTTTTCCACAGCTAAAGCAGTTTTAGCAGAACAAAACTTGATTTTGAAAAAAAATGCTTTAACTTTAACTGTTTCCGGAGAAATACCAGAACCTACTCCAGATGACATCATTACTTTTGATTTGTCAGATGAAGATCCAGAATTAGAAGAGCTAGAAGAATTTCAACTATTGGCCACATTCTATGAAGAAGAACAGGAGTATGTAATTTACACTCCTCGAGATCCCCTGCTTTTCTTTGCACGTATGAATAAAAAAGGAAAACCAGAATTAATTGCACCAGAGGAATTTAAAAAAATCCGACCTTTATTAGAAGAAATGTTGTTTGATGATCTCGACTAAGCAAATTTGTGTTTAAATTGCTTGACTAATGGCTAATTGTATATAAAAATTCTAGTTAATAGCTAATCGCTAATTAATTTTTTGAAAAACCATAAATTAGCCATTAGTTTTCAGAGATTAGCCATTATTTATGAAATATGAAACTATTAGCATGAAATCTTTTCAAAGTATTTCCAAGTGGTGGTTTTATCTCATTTTACTACCGATAGTTTTAGGAGTTTCCACTTGGCAAGGATGGGCTTGGTGGAGTTGGGCGAGTGCGCCTGTAGAGGTAATAGAGTCTGGTGCTGAGGCAGGGGAAAAACCTGTACAAATTAAAATTGCTCAGGGAACTTCGGCACAGCAAATAGGTAAAGATTTGGAGACAGCAGGTTTGATTCGATCGAGGCAAGCATGGAACTTTTGGTCACGGTGGTTAATGCTGAGAGATGCTAAAGGAGAATTTAAAGCAGGTACCTATCAAATTTCGCCAACACAACCTCTAAAGACGATCGCGGATAAAATTTGGCGTGGGGAAGTAATGCAAATCAGTTTTACCATTCCGGAAGGGTGGTCACTGCGTCAGATGGCAGATTATTTTGAATCCCAAGGATTTTTTAAAGCTGATGAGTTTATGACTGCTGCCAGCCAAATACCACAAGATCAATATCCTTGGTTGCCGAATGGTTTACCCCACCTAGAAGGATTCTTATTTCCCGATACTTATAGCATAGTTAGCGAGCAAATTACTCCCCAAGCTATAGTTAAACAAATGTTAGAAAGGTTTGAAAAAGTAGCCTTGCCAATTTATCAAGAAGGTAAAAGTAAAACCCAATTTAACTTGCAAGAATGGGTAACTTTAGCAAGTATTGTGGAAAAAGAAGCAGTTGTGCAGTCAGAAAGAACTCGCATTGCAGGAGTTTTTGTAGCTAGATTGCAAAAAGGAATGCCTTTAGGAGCAGATCCAACGGTGGAATATGGATTAGGAATAAAACAAACTGCCGATCGCACTTTAACTCTGGCTCAAGTAAAAACTCCTTCTCCCTATAATACTTATATAAATCCAGGTTTAACTCCCACACCGATCGCTAGTCCAGGATTAGCCAGTTTACAAGCAACTTTGGAACCAGAAAAAACAGACTTTCTTTATTTTGTCGCTCGCTACGATGGCACCCATGTTTTCAGCCGCACCCTAGCAGAACATGAAGCCGCTCAAGCTAAAATTCAAGATGAGCGTAAATCTCGATCGGCTTCTGGGTCTGGAAATTAAATAATTTCCTAAAATTAAAAATAAAATCTATTCTCCTACAGAAATTATCAATTTCTTGCCTATATTTCCTGTTTTCTGTTTTCTGTAGTGGCATGGTTTCTATGCATGATAAAATAGATATTCCCGTAAATTTGTGATTACCTTAAATAGTTTTTTGTAGTTATTATTATGTCTTGGGGCAGATTAGTACAGCCTGATTTAGTTTTAGGAGGCTCAATTTTGAGCCTGACACCTGATATTGTGAGTAAATATAATCTTCAAGGGTTAGTTTTAGATGTGGATGAAACCCTGGTGCCCATCTATGCTACCGAGGCTTCTCCTCTTCTCCAAGCTTGGGTGGAAGAAATTAGACAAGCTACGGTTTTATGGCTAGTTAGTAATAATTTAAGTCAAAATCGTATTGGTCGTATTGCCCAATCTTTGAACCTGCCTTATATTAGTGGCGCTCGCAAGCCTTCTCGACGGAAGTTAAAGCAGGCAGTAGATAAGATGAATTTACCTGTGGAACAAGTGGGGATGGTGGGCGATCGCCTATTTACCGATGTACTAGCAGGCAACCGTCTAGGAATGTTTACTATATTAGTAGAACCTATGCTAGATCCTGGTGAAGAAGTCCGCATTTCTCCAGTCCGTTCCTTGGAAGTATGGCTATCTCAAGCCCTCGGCGCTTCTCTTACCCCGAATAAATAAAAATTGCCAATTTTTGATAAATTGAAAATAATACATCTCAAGATACCTCAAGATACAAATGAAAAAAATATTGGTGACAAATATTAACAATTAATGCTTAAAGTGTGAGATGAGATAAAATCTTTAAAAATCCAACTAATTATCACATCCAACACCATGCTAAAAAAACTTAGAAAATCTGGGATTTTACCAGTTATAAAATTTGTCATCATTTAGTGTCAATTTTTATAGCTATTTGAGTAATTATTAGACAAATTACATAATTATCCGGATACTTCAGAAGTGAAAATTATAATTATCTCAAAAATCATGTCTGATCCACCCTAAAAATTAATTTTATGGGAACTATATTTACATTTAAAATTATCCATCATAAATTAATTATTATATCTAATTAGAGGATACAAACAAGCTGGCTAATTTATGTCGAAAACTATAGTTATTAAAATAGGTACTTCCAGTTTAACTCATCCAGAAACAGGGAATTTAGCGCTGTCAAATATAGCCCTTTTGGTAGAAACATTAAGCGAGTTACGTCGAGAAAATCATCGAGTAGTTTTAGTATCATCTGGGGCTGTAGGAGTTGGCTGTGTTCGCTTAGGAATGCAAGACAGACCACGTAACAACATGGCTTTAAAACAGGCAGTAGCGGCAGTTGGTCAGGGACGTTTAATGCGAGTTTATGATGATTTATTTACTTCTTTAGGACAAACAATAGCTCAAGTGCTTTTAACTCGTAGTGATTTAGTCGATCGCACCCGTTATTTAAATATTAGTAATACCTTTAGTGAACTGCTAAATCTGGGAGTTATTCCAGTAGTAAACGAAAATGACACAGTAGCTATAGATGAACTTAAATTTGGAGATAATGATACTCTTTCTGCCTTAGTAGCCAGTTTAATTAAAGCAGACTGGTTATTTTTATTAACAGATGTCGATCGCCTGTATTCAGCCGATCCCCGTAGTCATCCAGACGCCCAACCGATTACTTTAGTTAACCATATTCAGGAACTAGAAATTTTACAAGTAAAAACCGGAGAATCCTCCACTGGATGGGGAACAGGCGGCATGACTACCAAAATAACAGCCGCTCGCATTGCCACAGATTCTGGAGTTCGCACAGTAATTACAGAAGGTAAATATCCGAATAATATTATTAAAATTTTAAATGGGGAACCTTTAGGCACGCAATTTGCGCCCCAATCTCAACCTTTTAATGCCCGCCAACGCTGGATTGCTTATGGGTTAATACCGGCAGGAAAAATATACTTAGATGCTGGCGCTGTAGCAGCAATTTGTCAGGGAGGTAAATCTCTTTTAGCTGCTGGTATTACGGCAATAGAAGGAGATTTTCACACTCAAGATGCAGTTTTGCTTTGTGATGCAGACGATCGGGAACTAGCCCGGGGAATAGTCAACTATAACAGCACAGAATTACGGCAAATTAAGGGTCATCATTCTGATGAAATTACAGCAATTCTTGGCCATCCTGGTGCGGAAACTGTTGTGCATCGAGACAATTTAGTTTTGAGTAGCTGATATTAAACCAAATTGTTTATATAGCTAATTTTTACCAGCGCATGACTACTTTTTGAGCATGACTTTCTGGAGCAGCTATATTAATATTAGCTGCTATTTTATTTTGACTAATATTTTGACTAATATTTTGACTAATATTTTGACTAAATTTAGTTGCAGGTTTGTCAATTGGTGTTGTTGGTAAATTCCATTGGGATAGATCACCATGAGAGGGAATATTAGTATCAGGGTTTAAGTTGGTTTCTGGGAGGGATTGATGAGATAGTAAGGCCATGCCCCCCATTGCCCCGGCCATAATTGCTGCATAACCCATATATAAATGAATGGGTTGTAGTTTAATATGGGATGTTTCTTCGGGATGATACCAAGAGGGTGTTAAGGATTGGATTGGATCTAGTTTTGGTAAAGAATCAGCCATACTATTTCCATCTAATCCTAAAGTATTTCCTAAGCGACGGATAAAGCCTCTAATATATATATCTTCTGGTAGTTGTGCCAAGTTACCTGTTTCTAAGGCTTCGATCGCATGGGAAGATATGAGGGTTTGTTTTTGTAGATCGTAAATAGAAAGCGATCGGCTGAGTCGAGCTTGTTGGAGTTGTTGACCTAATTTTAGTAATAGGTTTTTTTTCTCTTGTTGTATTAGGTTTTGAGATTTTAATTCTGGATGATTAACAGTGTTAGTTTCGTTAGTTTCTTGATGGCTGCTTATTTTTTTCCAAAGAGATGTTGTGATATTTACAGGCGATCGATGATTGGTAGAAATATCTGGCAAGTTATTCCCATTAGTATAACTTTTTCCTTGAGTTCCTGACCAGGTTGGAATGATTGCTGGTGTTTTTTCTAATACAGGTGTACGGCAGTTATAATTTTGCGCCCATAATGGTTTTTCTGCTACTACATTAGAATTAGTATTTGTAGAAGTTGTATCTTTTAAATTTTCTAGGGATTTATTAACTTGTTGAAAAGCTATTTTAATGGCTTGTTTACAAGTTGTTATCAAAAGTTTTTGGGCGGCTGTAGTTGTTTCTTCTAGGGAATATATATGGCGATCGCTATTAGTGATTATTTTTTCCAAGCTTGTTAAAGCTTGGAGATATATTTCACTATTATAAAATTCCGCTTCTATCTCAGCCAAGAGATAGTTTAATTCTTCGGGATTTTGCGGAATGATATTATTATTACTAACACCTAAGCAAGATGCATATTCCATTACCATAATTTTTATTATCTCCTTGCTTTTTGCCAAGATAATTTCAGGTAGCCAGTAACTTAGAAGCGGATATTGATAGGGATTAATCCTTTATTTTTCCGCTAATAGTTATCGACATAATAAAATGTCTTAGTAAAGGCTCATTGAGTTATCTTAGTAATTCTTTCAGGTATTTAGCAATATTTCCGGAGTGGCAAAACAGATATTTCCCTATTAAAAACTACAGCCAACAATAAAAAACCTCTATATTTATACCAATTGGCTACTTGTCCAAATAGATACTTAGTTAAATATCCCCTTGTATTTATATCAATTGGCTACTGTCCAGGC
>CAWUOF010000098.1:0-10335 GCA_963923765.1 uncultured bacterium
CCCAGGGCTAGTTCTCCGCCTTCGGTGGCGGAGCCATCGGCCATTACTTGACCTGCGGATACTTGGTCTCCTAAGCGAACGATTGGGCGTTGATTTAGGCAGGTGTCTTGGTTCGATCGCTGATATTTGCTTACCTGATATTCAATATCTGGGGGCTGAGACATTACGGGCGCTTCCCCTGCTGCGCGAGTTTGGGGAATGGGATTGGGCCGTACTCGGATCCGTGTCGCGTCTACATATACTACTTCTCCATTGGTACGACTAACTATTACCATGCCGGAGTCTCGTGCTGCTTGGGCTTCTAGTCCGGTGCCGACTAGGGGACGTTCTGGCATGAGTAGGGGTACTGCCTGCCGTTGCATATTGGAACCCATGAGGGCGCGGTTAGCATCGTCGTGTTCTAAGAAGGGTATGAGGGAGGTGGCGACAGATACTATCTGGATGGGAGATACGGCAACATAGTCTACTTGGTCGGGTGTGGTGGTGGTAAAGTCTTGGCGATAACGTACAGGTACTGATTCTCCTAAGATGTAACCGTTGGCGTCTACACGAATGTCTCCAGGTGCTACTCGTAGGTCGTCTTCTTCGTCTGCTGTCATGTAGACGGGGGGTTGGTCTTTGATTACTCGACCGTTTTTGACTGGATAAAATGGGGTTTCGATAAAGCCGTAGGAGTTTACCCGGGCATGGGTAGCTAGGGAGCCTATGAGTCCGGCATTGGGTCCTTCTGGGGTTTCGATCGGGCAAATGCGTCCATAGTGGCTAGGATGTATGTCTCGCACCGCAAAACCGGCTCTTTCTCTGGTTAGTCCTCCTGGTCCTAAAGCGCTTAAACGGCGTTTATGGGTGAGTTCTGCCAGGGGGTTTGTTTGGTCCATGAATTGGGATAGTTGACTGGAGCCAAAAAATTCTTTTATGGCTGCTACTAAGGGTTTGGGGTTAACCAGGGAAGCGGGTGTTAGGGTGTCGGAGTCAGAAACGGTCATTCTTTCCCGAATTATTCTTTCTAGGCGATTTAAGCCAACACGAACTTGGTTTTGTAGTAATTCACCTACCGATCGCACCCGACGATTTCCTAAGTGGTCGATATCGTCAATATTTCCAATGTCAAATTCCAGGTTAATTAAGTAGTCAACTGCTGCTAGAATGTCTTGAGGAGAAAGCACCCGCATGGTGTCGGGTACGTTTAATCGCAGTTTTTTGTTTAGTTTATATCTTCCTACTCGTCCTAAGTCATATCTTTTGGGGTCAAAAAAGCGGGAATGGAGTAGTTGTTCACCTCCGGAAACGGTGGGAGGTTCCCCTGGGCGTAGTTTGCGATAGAGTTCCATTAAGGCTTCTTCTTCGCTAAATTGACCTTCTTTTTCTATGGTTTTTTGGAAGTATTCAGGGTGACGCAGGGCATCGAATATTTCGTTGTCTGTTAATCCTAATGCTTTTAGTAATACTTGGGCTGATAGTTTTCTGGTTTTGTCTATTCTTACCCAAACTAAGTCGTTTTTATCTGTTTCAAATTTTAACCATGCGCCGCGATTGGGAATAAGGCTGGCGTTGTAGGTACGGCGGCCATTTTTGTCTATTTCTGATTTATAATATACTCCTGGGGAGCGAACTATTTGGTTAACTATAACTCGTTCTGCTCCGTTAATAATAAATGTGCCTCGATCGGTCATTAAGGGGAGGTCGCCAATAAAGACTTCCATCTCTTTAATTTCCCCGGTTTCTTTATTAATTAACCGAGTTGGTACATACATTTGCACACCGTAGGTGGCATCACGGCGTTTGGCTTCGTCTACGTCATATTTGGGGCGTTTTAGTTTGTAGTCTTTGCCAATAAAATGCAACTCTAACTTACCCGTGTAATCTGATATGGGGCTAAACGAGGCTAGTTCTTCAATCAATCCGGTTTCTAGGAACCAACGAAAACTGGCTCTTTGGATTTCTACCATGTCTGGTAGAGTAAAGTTAGGTTCGATCGCAGGTACTGTTAGGTTGATTGTCATAGTGTTAGTTTATTGATAATTGACTGTTCCAGGGCATTGGGCATTGGGGAAAATTTGGTAATAATAGTTGGCTATTATTACTCGAATTTCTGAAAAGTGATCGCCATCATCATATTACTTTCCAACAAAAAACCCCTTTTGGGTAACTTTAAATATTTCGTAATTGCTATTTTATAACCAATCAAAATTATGAGTAAGGAATATCGACTAACAATTCCTTAAATTATCAATTACGAATTTTTCGATATTTTGCTTTTAGTTATTTGCTAGGGATAGTCGAAATAATTTACAAGCATTATTAGTTGTTTGTGCTGCTAGAGTTTTTAAGTCTATTCCTCGTAAATCGGCTAGGGCTTGGGCAACATATTGTACATAACTAGGTTCATTTCTTTTTCCCCGTAATGGTACTGGCGCCAGGAAAGGGCAATCTGTTTCTATGAGGAGGCGATCGCTTGGTACGATGGCGGCAGCAGCATGGATTTGAGTGGCTTTTTTGAAGGTGACAGTCCCGCTAAAACTGATATAAAATCCCAGGTTTAAAAACATTTTGGTTTCCTCTGGTGTTCCTCCCCAGCAGTGCATTACTCCATTTATATTGCCAACTTCTTGTATAAATTTTTCCAGTATATTTGCCATTTCTAGGGCAGCGTCGCGACAGTGGATAATTACGGGTAAATTTAGTTGATGGGCTAGGTTTAGTTGTGCTAAGAATACTTTTTTTTGCACATCTTGGTTATCAGCTTTGTAGAAATCTAGTCCTGTTTCTCCTATGGCTACTACACGGTTATCTGATTTTGCTAGGTTTAGTATTTGTTGGGCTGTTTCTGGTTGCCAGATGTGAGCATCTAGGGGATGTAAGCCGACGGCAAAGGATATTTCTGGGAAGCGATCGGCTAGATTTTTTATATCAGTAAATTCTGCTGGTTCTACACAGGAGTGAACCAGGTGAATAACCCCTGCTTCGCGCCATCTTTTGCTGATATTATCTAGTTCGCTTTGAAACACATCAAAATTAATGTGTACATGGGTATCAATCAATTGCATGGTAACAGCTATTTAGAAAAATTACGGCATTAGGATGTAGGGGTATTAATTCGTATTTTGTAAATCGTAGTAATTATTTTGGCTTTTTATTCTTAACTCTTGACATTTTTCCCAACTTTTAAATTGGATACTTAATTACAAACTACGAATTACGAATTAGAAATTAAAGCTATACTGCCAGGTTTTTTTCATTCTTTAGGTATTTTTATTTAATATTAGTTTTTTTAGACCTTATTTTCACCACTGTTAAAGATAGCTGCCACTGGGGAAATTAAATTGCTCCCTTTATCATCAGGGAGCAGGGGAGGCGACTTTAGCCATCGCTTCTTAGATATCCCTGAAAATATCACGCTGTAGCAGCTTGTTCACCTGTTGCGTGTTTTAGGGCTTTAGCTATTTGAGATTTTTTGCGGGCACCATTGTTAGGATGAAGCACGCCTCTTTTCACAGCGCGATCGATTTTGCTGTAAGCCAAGGACATTTTTTCTTGTACTTCTTGCATTAATTCTGGGCTAGGATTAGCGGTATATTTTTGTAATACCGTTAAATATTTTTTCGTCAGCGTTTTTACGGCTGATTTATAAGCTTTGTTACGCAAGCGGTTGCGTTCGGCGATTTGGACGCGCTTAATAGCGGATTTAATATTGGCCACAGTCAGTATGAGTAAAAACTCTGCTAAAGAACAAACATTGGACATTCCCTAGATTTTCAGAACCAGGGATGGGCTGAGTTTGTAAACATTACTAAGTAAACTTAGTTTTGCTCTTACACTTTCATTTTTAGTCCGACTATACGCTTTCGCGTTAGTTTTTTAATGGACTATTCCCACAAGATGCAATTTTTTGGGGGCAAGTTGGGCGGAGGGGATTTCCTACCCTATAAATTTTTGTGCCTTATTGCCGTTTGTATTGCCGTTTAGATTTTTGATACCATTGACGGTTCATATACTTAGACTGAGGGAATAGACGGATGTTGTTACACCTATTTTCTCTCAGCCCGGTCCCAGGGCACTATTGAGTTTAACACAGAGCCATCCTTGTAGGATGATGTTTTAAACCCAAATTTTCGATAATAAAATACCAGATAAAATATCATAACATCTATTCCCTAAAAATAGCGATACCTGAAAGAGAAATCCAGGTTAAACTATAAAAATAGGAACTTATATGCCATTCGAGGTCAAGCTTAGGAAATGGTGAGGTGGACAAAAACCGGAATGCACAAGGCTGGATTCCGGAATCATCCCGGCCTGCTAGATACCTAAAGTCTAATAGCTCGATTATGGTATTTAGGTTCTCAGACGGGAAACATTCCTAAAATTGGCATTTCGACTCCATGCTGCGAATTATTACTCAGCGGTCTGAAGCACAAAATGAACTGCGGCGCATCTGCGATCGCACCCATGATGATTATGTGATTCATAAAGAAGCAACAGTTCGAGAAGTACTCCAGGCGGTAAAACGTCAAGGCGATCGGGCATTATTGCAGTATACGGCAGAATTTGACCAGCAAACTCTGAATTCTGCGGAATTGCGGGTGAGTGGCTCAGAATTGGATGCCGCCTATCAACAGGTGTCCAAGGAGTTGCTAGAGGCAATTCAATTAGCCCGAAAACAAATTGAGTTCTTTCATAAACAACGAGTCCCGAAAAGTTGGGTGCAATTTGGGGACAATCAAGTGGTACTGGGCAAACGTTATACGCCAGTCGATCGGGCTGGGATATATGTGCCCGGTGGTAGAGCGGCTTATCCTAGTACTGTGCTAATGAATGCTATTCCGGCAAAAGTAGCTAAGGTGCCGCGAGTGGTAATGGTAACTCCTCCCGGTCAAGGAAAAACAATTAATCCAGCAGTTTTAGTGGCGGCTCAAGAAGCTGGAATAAATGAAATTTATCGGGTAGGTGGCGCTCAAGCAATCGGGGCTTTGGCCTATGGGACAGAAACTATCCCCAAAGTAGATGTGATTACTGGACCAGGTAATATTTATGTTACTTTGGCCAAAAAATTAGTCTATGGAACTGTGGGTATTGATTCCCTGGCTGGACCGTCGGAAGTGTTGATTATTGCTGATAGTAGCGCTAATCCTGTACATATAGCGGTAGATCTATTAGCTCAGGCAGAGCATGACCCAATGGCCGCAGCGATTTTGGTGACAACGGATTCTTCTTTAGCCCTTAAAGTAGTGGCTGAGGTGGAAATGCAGTTGGTAGATCACCCCCGCCGCACTCTGACAGAAAAAGCGATCGCTCATTATGGCTTAATTATTGTTGTCGATTCCCTCAAAACAGCCGCCGAACTTTCTAATGAGTTTGCCCCAGAACATTTGGAACTGGAAATCGAAGATCCTTGGAGTTTAATCGAAGAAATTCGCCATGCCGGTGCGATATTTTTGGGGTCTTCAACGCCTGAAGCTGTGGGAGATTATTTGGCAGGACCAAATCATACTTTGCCGACTTCCGGAACTGCTCGCTATGCCTCGGCTTTAGGGGTGGAAACTTTTATGAAACATTCGAGTTTGATTCAATATTCCTCTGAGGCTTTGCAACAAGTAGCTCAAGCAATTAATATTTTAACTGAAGCCGAAGGATTACCTTCTCATGGGGCTTCGGTACGCCTGCGAACCGATAATGAAAATAAGGGAGGAGAAAATTTTAAGTTTTGATGGTTGAATTAATTTATCTGAATTGTAATTAAAGATTCAGAATTAATAAAAAGAAAAAGTAACAGATTTTAAAGCAGGCGATCGCAAATGAGAGCAGATAGAATAATAAAAAAATATATAGAATTATACGCTACTGCTCTCGTTTTTTGCAGATTGTCGATCGTTTTTTTGATTTTTTTGTATTTTTCCACCTCTCGACTTTAGTCAAGCTAGTAGGAGAATTTTCTGGTGATCAAAACCATTTTGGCGGCTATCGACGGTTCTGATTTATCCGATCGAGTTATTGAAACTATCAATGAATTGAAATTAGAAGCTGATAGTAAAATTATCCTAGTTCATGTAATTTTAACATTAGGAAATGAAGCGGAAATTACAGCCGATCGACCTCAAAACTATGCAGAGGAAATTCCTTTTAGGCATATAGAAAAACAACTACAAACATATCAAACAAATTTTTCTTGTACAAGTGATATAGAAATTGTTAGTGGCGATCCAGCAGAAGAAATTGTCCGTTTAGCCAATATTTATCATGTAGATTTAATTGTGATTGGTAGTCGAGGGTTAACGGGTTTCAAAAAAATTGTAGAGGGTTCAGTTAGTAGTCAAGTAGTGGAAAATTCTCATTGTTCGGTATTGGTAGTCAAACCCACATAGATTTGCTATAATAAATATATATCTGTTTGTTTCGTTTAATTTCAGCCGATCGCACTTACTAATTTTTGAGGGGCGATCGGCTTTTTTATAATGGACAGTAATTGATAAAATTTAGATAATTTGGTATTATAGTAATCACCTGTATTACTACACTGCTGACATTTAATAATGTTTCTATCTTTATGCAAGGTAGTATTATTAGCAGGATATATTCCAATTAATAGTTAAATTTTAATTTTCAATTATGACTCATATTCAGCTATCTTTATTTCCTCAAGAAAATTTTAGTACCAATAAAAGAAAAAAAGCTAAGTTGGGACGCTATGAGCAAATTCAAAGAGATTTGTTGAAAAATGATTTAAATCAAGTATTTGTTGATATCAATTATTCCGATACATTATTAGCCTATAATTTTATTGACTTATTTTGTGGAGCAGGTGGTATAACACAGGGCTTAATAAAAGCTGGTTTTCAAACAGTGGCTAGTGTTGAAATCAATCCAATTGCATCAGCAACTTATCAGCAAAATTTCTCACAGTGTCATCATTTCTGTGGAGATATTCATAATTTCCAAGCTCAACAGTGGCTTGCCGAAATTGGCTCACCAGAGATTCATCTCGTTGTCGGTGGCCCACCGTGTCAAGGATTTTCTGTTGCTGGAAAACGAGATCCAAATGATCCGCGTAATTTTTTATTTAGGGAGTTTATAAGAGTTGTATCTGAAGTTAAACCTTGGTATATCGTAATGGAAAATGTACCAGGTATTTTGACTATGCAAAAGGAAAAAATCAAAGAAACTATTTTTGCAGAGTTTAAATCTATAGGATATTCTAATGTTTCAGTTGCTATTCTTGAATCTGCTGCTTATGGAGTTCCTCAAATAAGACCAAGAGCTTTTTTTATAGCTAATAGATTTAATTTACCAAATCCTTATCCAAAGCCGCAACTTCTCCCAGATGAATATCAACCTATAGAGTCAGCTATTTCTGACTTACCTGCTTATACTGCTATTCCAGAAATTAATCACGAATGGACACGCCATTCTACTAAATATATGGAACGAATAGCACAAGTTCCTCCTGGTGGTTCTCTTTATGAAACATATATTGATGCCTTTAAACGACAATATCCTGGTCAGCCGAGTATGACAATAAAAGAAAATCATGGAGGTACACATATTCATCCCTATCTTAATCGTGTAATTTCAGCCCGTGAAATGGCAAGACTGCAAACTTTTCCAGATTCATTTATTTTTGCAGGAACTATGAAAAAAGCAATGTGGCAAATAGGAAATGCTGTACCTCCGCGTTTAGCTGAATGTATTGGACGCGCTTTAATTCCTTATCTAGCTAAAGTCAAGTCAAAATTAGATAAAGCAGAAATTCGCATCAATTAATATTTTCATTTTCTTGCTTTAGGTTAAGGGATTTTCTCCATTTTTCTAAATCATACCATCCACAACCAATACAGCCTGCTTCCGCAATTTTTCCACTTTTAGGAATGTTAGTAGACCAATTTTGATTTCCTTGATAGTAATATTTAATTCCAAAGGGAAACCCGCGAATTCCAGTTTGATAGCATTGACGACAAACTTCTCGCTTTTGTAAGTTTCGTTGGTTTGACATTAATTGAAATTGTTCTTTAATTTGTTCATTAGTTAAATTATCTAATGAATCTCTTTTCGTGTCGTTTCCCCAGCGAATTTCTGGAAATTTATGGTCTGGTAATAAGTTATCTTTTTTACCAATTTTACCCTCATAGGCATCATAACCACCAAGCACATCAACTATTCTTTTTCGTAAATTTGGCGACCATAATTCATACCCTGATATTCCGCCACGAGGCAAAGGCACAAGAATAATATGTGTTTTATTACTGTTGCAGTTATTACATTTTTTCGCAGTGTGTGTGGCGATCGTATATCCCATTTCTTTTAAATCTTGAATTCTTCTCGCCCAATTTGGATTAGGAGGTAATTGGCAAGTCACACAAGTCCATGTAAATGTTGTTAAGATATCAAATATTGGTTTTGTTACTTCTGCTTTGGTTTTATCTGCCCAAAATATTTTTTGTTCTTGTCGCCATTTTTGATAGTTAATTGGATTGCAGTAAAAGTAAGCTTTTTTCAGATATTCTTCTATATCTGAAGGTTCATGTAATTCAATACCAGTACGTCTATATTCAATGGGAATTGAACCTATCCAAACTGTGCCATCATCATATTCAAATCTAACATCAATGTATCTTTCAGAAGCTTTAGAATGATTACGTTGACCGCGATTGATTATTTTTTCCATTTTCTACAATAATTTTAGCTTCTAAACCTTCAAGCAGATTGGATACATTGATTTTCATTCCATCTGCAAGACTTACAAGAGCAGTTAAAGAAGGGTTACGAATGCCTCGCTCAATACCAGAAATATAAGTCCGATCTAAATTTGAACGCATGGCAAGTTCCTCTTGGGAAATACCTAGATTTAATCTATGCTGTCTCACCAAAAAACCCAGTGCTTGCAAAATTTTTGTTTTGTTTTTATCCATAAAATTATTATCATCTGTTATAGACAATGAGTCTACGGACTATCAGTCACATTTTAAGGATAAATCTTAAATTTTTAGTTACAGTACTTTTTAGATAGATTACAGACACTATGCAATTTAAAACTTTACTGGATAAGCGTTTTACGCTTTTATGTGTACGGCATTATATCGCAAAGTGCTGTATTGCTAAAGTTTGCCCTGGAATTAAAATGTATAAATTGTGTTTGGTTAGTTTATAATTTAAATGAACAACTTTTAAGTTTATTCAAATTTATACAAATTTTATTAAAAAATAAAAATAAGCTCAATTTGCCAGGTTTTATTTTCGCGAATAATTTGTATTTGTCGTAAAAATTCCCGAAAATAAAAACGGCGTTCCGACTCAGATAAATCTAACCAAAATTGGGGAATAGAAACAGCTAAAGCAATTTCTCGTAAATTTAGGGGTGGTAGTTGGGATATTTGCGATCGCAGTTGAGATATTTCGGTCTGGAGTTTATAACTCCGTAATTCTGTAGTTTCTCCATCCAGAATGCCAATAGCTTCTAGGGTGGGCAGTTGTGTTAAAATTTCGGTTTTACTATTTATTTCTCTGTTTATTCTCTCTTTAATCTCTGCTAAAGAATTCATGTTCATTTCAGCTACGGCTGCGGGTAAATCTTGGCAAATTTTGGTAATAGTTTCTGTTAATATATCTTGATAGGAAATAGCGCTACATTTGGGATTTTTTTGGCATTTTTTCGGGCGAAGATATAGATATTCTTGGCGATCTGATTTAACTAAACTAACTATCATAGGTGATTGACATTCCCCACAGAAAACTAAACCAGCTAGGGAACGCGGGGCACTAGCGGTTCGAGGTGGCAAGCGACGGTTACGGCGTAAAATTCGATCGATTTGGGCAGATTCTTCTCTGGAAATAATCGGAGTATGGGTATCAGAAATAACTTGTCCGTTTTGGTATTCTAAATCTCCTCTATACACGGGATTTGTTAACCAACGTTGACCAGTAGCTACAGAGATTTTTTTGTTATATTTTTCGCCAATATATCTAATTGCACCTCGCAGAGAACTATATAATAAAAAATGATCAAAAAAGTCTTTAACTATTGGCGCAGCAGTGCGATCGATAATATAACGTTCTTTGCCTCGACGGTATCCGTAGGGGGCTTGACCTGGAGGGGGTAAGGCTTTGATGCGATTGCGGGCGTGTCCTTTTCGGATACTACGGCTACGTTGATTATGTTGTATTTCTGCTAATAGTTTGATGTCGTTTTTTTTCAGGGGAAATTCGCTAAAATTAGAGGTTTTATTTGGAGTAATAATTATTATGCCAATTTTTTCTATTTCGCTAATGCGATCGCTTATTGTTTCTACTGAATCACCTAATTCTTCAAGGCTTCTCAGTATCAGATAATTTGGTGGTGTGGTT
>CAWUOF010000099.1:0-10312 GCA_963923765.1 uncultured bacterium
TGCTAATTCGCTGATATAAATCCTCATCACTTAATCCCGTCCATTCACCAGTCTCCCAAACCGCATCTTTAGTTTCTGTAATGATTAATTTTTGTTCCTGAGAATGTTGAATAGTTAACACTCCCCCACTCATTTCTCCGGCTTCAATCGGTGCGATTTTTCGACCAATCAGCGCGTTAACAATCGTTGATTTTCCAGCGGAAGTTGTGCCCAGAGTAGCAATCCGAAAACTAGGATTTTTTAGCCTTTGGACAGCTTCTTGATAAACTGTTAAAAAATCTTGTAGATAAGATTTAATTGCTGGATCATCAGAAACATCAAGGGATGAGTTGACTAAGTTAGAGACTGTGTTACCTAATTCTTGTAAAAGGTTGCGGGTGTTGTTTAACTTAGATTCAATATTTAGTTCCACTGGATACCTCTGTAATTAATGATTTTGGTTAATTCCACTAAATCCTTAAAAATTTAACGGTAGATGGGGTTGGCACTCCTTCAGATCTGGGTCGTTAGCGATGCTTGAGTTTCCCAGATGTTGGCGAAAACAAGAACAGTGCGGGATGGTTTTCGGCAAAATCGAAAAATACCTAGATTTCTTCTCCTATATTACTAAAATTCTTAAAGAGTTCGGGTAAATCGTCGGAGCCAGGGATGTTGGAAAGGTTACTCATGGGCTTAAGTGAGATAAATCGCAGTGCAAAAATTATTCATGTTAAAGTCTAGCTTATCACAGATAATTTTGCCACGATAACTAACCAGACAGAATTACAGCAGAAAACAGGAAACAGGAATTAAAATCTGTGATTGCATAGATTTTTTTATCCTTATCTCATAAACATGAAATATATTGTATAATTCTTAGCTAACTTTCCCTATGGGCTGGTACGAAAACCTCTGTACTCTTTTCCTGGGGGAAAGTGCTATGTGTGCGTAAAAAAATAGATTAAGATGTAAATCAAAACAATGGCAAAATATCAGCGATGAACAATAATCAATTATTACCAAAAATTTCGGTAATAGTACCAGTTTATAACGGCGATCGAGATTTACCAGATTTATTAAAATGCCTAGAAAACCAAACTTATCCAAATAACCTAGCAGAATATTTAATCATAGATAATAACAGCAGCGATCGCACTAGAGAAATTATCCTAACAGCCTCACAAGAAAACCCAAAAATAAATATTCAATATATCCAAGAAAATAATATTCAAAGTTCCTACGCAGCCAGAAATAAAGGAATTAAAGCAGCTACCGGGGAAATATTAGCCTTTACCGATGCCGACTGTCGGCCCCAAAACAATTGGCTAGAAAATTTAATTGCACCTTTTCATAAACAAAATATAGGTATTGTAGCGGGAGAAATAATAGCTTTACCAGGAAACACTATCTTAGAAAAACACGCAGAAAAACAAAATACTTTATCCCAAAAGCACACCTTAGCCCATAGTTTTTATCCCTATGGTCAAACAGCCAATTTAGCTATTAGGAGAAAAATCTTACAAGAAATAGGGTTATTTCGTCCCTACTTAACAACAGGAGGTGATGCCGATATTTGTTGGCGAATACAGCAGCAAACAGAATGGAAATTAGAATTTCAAGCCCAAGCTATTGTGCAGCATAGACATCGATCGAATTTAAAAGAATTGCAAAAACAATGGTATAGATATGGTGAATCAAACCGTTATTTACACGAATTATACGGAGTAGATATGATACGAGAGTTAAAAGGCAGGGAATATCTGTATTTGCTGGGCCGTTGGTTAATTAAAGAAATACCCAGGATGGGCATAAAGGCTATTGCCGGAAAAGCGAACTTAGTGGATATTTTAAATACTCCGATCGACTTAATTGGCGTTTGGAGTCGGGCAAAGGGTCAAAGAAAAACCCAACTTCCGGAAGCCGCAAAAGCGATCGAATGGGAATAAATTTTTCCTATCTAAAACTATTTTAGATAAAATAATTCCTAAACTTTCGATAAAATAGCACTTCCAAAGGCGATCGAGACCTTGACCGAATCAAAAACCGCTATAACATTAAAAAGTTAGGCGCATCTCGCCGAGACAAACGGCAATTCAAATAATGTCCCCAAGTGTTGAAATTTTGATAATTTTCCTACTGATCCTTGGCAACGCCCTATTTGTGATGTCAGAGATGGCCATCGTTTCAGCCCGCAAAGTGCGTTTGCAACAGCAAGCAAACCAAGGGAGTGCCCGAGCTCGTATTGCCTTAAATTTGGCTAATGCCCCAAATCAGTTTTTACCCACAGTTCAAATTGGAATTACATTAATAGCAATACTTTCCGGGGCTTACGGAGAAGGAGTATTAGCTAAAAGATTAGAACCTGT
This sequence comes from uncultured bacterium, assembly GCA_963923765.1. GTDB lineage: Bacteria > Cyanobacteriota > Cyanobacteriia > Cyanobacteriales > CAWUOF01 > CAWUOF01. The sequence goes on from CAWUOF010000099.1 coordinate 2,346, forward strand.
CATAGAACTTATTCCCGTTTTAGAACAATATACCCATACAATCAGCACAGTAATAGCGATTTTTATCATTACCTATCTCACCCTAATTATAGGGGAATTAGTACCAAAAAGACTGGCTTTAAATAACCCAGAACCTATTGCCTCTGTAGTTGCCATTCCTCTGCGAATGTTAGCAAATATAACATCTCCTTTTGTTTATTTATTAGCCGCTTCTACGGAAATGGTACTACGGATATTAGGCATTCAACAGTCAACGGAACCGCAAGTAACAGAAGAAGAAATCAAAGTATTAATTGAACAAGGTACTGAAGCGGGTACAGTTGAAGAAGTCGAACAAGACATGGTAGAAAGGGTATTTCGTTTAGGAGATAGACGAGTCGGTGCCCTAATGACTCCTCGACCTGATATCATTTGGTTAGATTTAGAAGATGCGATCGAGGAAAACAAACAAAAAGTATTAAATACCTCTCATTCCCGTTTTCCAGTCTGTCAAGGCGGTTTAGATAACGTTCTCGGTTTAGTTCATGTTACTGATTTATTATCCCGTAGTTTATCAGGAGAGTCGATCGACTTAACTGCATCTTTACGCAGACCATTATTTGTTCCTGAAAACACACGCGGTTTAAAAGTGCTAGAATTATTTAAACAATCTGGTACTCACGTTGCTTTAGTAGTAGATGAATACGGCGTTATCCAAGGATTAGTCACCCTTAATGATATCTTAGTAGAAATAGTTGGCGATATTCCGACAGTTGGGCAACAAGAAGAACCCCAAGCAGTACGCCGAGAAGATGGATCATGGTTATTAGATGGAATGCTACCAGTAGAAGAATTTTTTGAATTATTTGAAATTCCAGAATTACCCAAAGAACAAAAAGGAAGTTATCATACAATGGGTGGTTTTGTAATTACTCATTTAGGTAAAATACCCTCAGCAGCAGATTATTTTGAATGGGAAGGTTTTCGTTTTGAAGTAATGGATATGGATGGCAACCGAGTTGATAAAGTATTAGTCATGCCTATTATTTTAGAATCTTCCAATTCCGAAAATACAGACTAATACATATTAGCAATTTCCTGGCTACAAAATATAAATTAATATTTGCCTTTCCCTGATTTAAATATAGTTTAAGGGTGAGGTTGGTTTTATTTGTCGATAGCTTAAATAGGTTTCTAATAATCTTTCAAATTTGATTAATGGTTTATCATAAAAAATATGCGATCGACTTCTCTAAGATGAATTTTTGCTTGATTTAAACAATACCCGATCGCCTTAGCAGGAAATCTCGCATCATGTTTTTTTCTGGTAAATCTTTCTTCTTGTGCCGCAGCTATTATTTCACCATTAATTACTAAGGCAGGAGCACTATCATGGTAATACACTGATATTCCTAGTATATTCATTTATTACTCCTCTTCTAAATAAATTGGTTAACGCAGCCACAAAAATTTAATATGTTTTAAATTTTATAACTTATATTGTAGTTTTGTTGTCAATAGTTAAATTTGAGATTTTTCTATGAGTATTGCCCTGATTAGCGATCACGATCAATCCCACTTAATTAATTTAGCCCAGAATGCCGCCGCTAAAGCCTTTGCCCCGTATTCTAAATTTTATGTGGGGGCTGCTGTACTGACTCATCAAGGTAATATATTTATTGGCTGTAATGTGGAAAATGCTTCATACGGGTTAACTATTTGTGCAGAAAGGGCAGCTATTTGTGCTGCTGTGGCTGCTGAAGGTGGGGATATTATGAAAATTCGGGCGATCGCGGTAGTTAATCAACATAATACTTTTTGTTCCCCTTGCGGTGCCTGTCGTCAATTTATTTGGCAATTTGGCAAAGATGCGATGGTGATTTTCCCTAGTAATAATGGGTTAAAAAAGTTATCAGTTAATCAATTATTACCCGAAGGTTTTGATTTTTAAAAGTATATAACAGCAATAATTAAACCAATGCAAACACCAGATTTACTATTAGTTAAAGATCTAGGGGAACAAGGACTTTTAGAAAGATTAAAAAATTTTTGTCCAAAAGAGATTGTAGGCGATGATGCGGCAGTTATTAAAACATCACCAGATAAATCTTTAGTAGTAACTACTGATATGTTGATAGATGGTGTGCATTTTAGCGATCGCACTACTAGCCCAGAGGATGCCGGATGGCGGGCTGCGGCAGCAAATTTATCCGATTTAGCCGCAATGGGGGCAAAACCTATGGCTATTACAATTGGGTTAGGTATTAAAGGAGATATAGCAGTTAGTTGGGTAGAAAGACTTTATCAAGGAATGGTGGAATGTTTGGATAAATACCAGACAGTAATTATTGGTGGAGATGTAGTGCGATCGCCCGTAAATACCTTATCAATAACAGCCTTTGGCGAAGTTAACCCTAAACAAGTTATTTTGCGATCGACAGCAAAACCAGGAGATGCTGTGGTAATTACAGGTTTTCATGGTAATTCTCGCGGCGGTTTAGAATTATTATTAAATCCAGAAATAGGTAAAAATCTCTCAGAAGGCGATCGGGCATTATTAATTCAAGCCCATCAAAGACCACAGCCCAGATTAGATGTATTATCGTTACTCAGGGAAATTGTTAATAGAGAAGACCAGATTACTATCACCGGAATGGATAGCAGCGACGGTTTAGCAGATGCGATCGTACAAATTTGTACTATGAGTGGAGTAGGAGCAAAAATCAACGTAAATCAAATACCCATAGCCTCAGCATTACACCAGTTATTAGCATCAGAAACTCAAGCTTTAGAATGGGTGTTATACGGAGGCGAAGATTTTGAATTAGTGTTATGTTTGCCGATGGCAGAAAGTCAAATATTAGTAGAAAAATTAGGAGCAGGAGCCGCAATTATTGGCACAATTACTAATAGTAAAGAAGTGTGGTTAACAGACAAAAACAGCAAAAAACCCGACCAGAGACTTACTCTCAGTCGGGGTTTTCAGCATTTTTGATTGGTGATTTTAGATTGAATTTTAGATTTTCAATTTTATATTAAACTTCAAATCTAAAATATTTGCCACAGAGCAATAAATAAATAAAACTTAGTGGCTGCAAAAATACCAAATCTATTAAGATCCCCACTTTTGGGCAACCAATTCAGCCAAGTCAACTACGCGCTGACTGTAGCCCCACTCATTGTCATACCAGGCAACAACCTTCACCATATCACCACCCATAACCATAGTTAGGCTGGCATCCACAATGGAAGAAGCATCGGTACCACGATAATCACAAGACACCAAAGGTAAGTCATTGTATTCAAGAATACCCTTTAGTGGGCCTTCAGCCGCGTGTTTTAAAACTTCATTAACTCCTTCCACAAAGGTTGGTTTTTCAACCTGAATTACCAGATCGACCACCGACACATTAGGAGTTGGTACACGCAAAGCAATACCATTTAATTTGCCTTTCAGTTGAGGCAGCACTAAACCGACAGCTTTAGCAGCACCAGTAGAAGTTGGCACAATATTTACAGCCGCCGCCCGTGCCCGACGGGGATCGCGGTGACTTGCATCCAACAGCCGCTGGTCGCCAGTATAGCTGTGGGTGGTGGTCATGGTTCCTTTGATAATCCCGAAGTTTTCGTGCAGTACTTTAGCTACAGGAGCCAAGCAGTTGGTAGTGCAACTAGCATTACTAATAATGACGTGCTTGGCGTGGTCATAGTCTTGGTGATTAACACCCATTACAAAAGTACCGTCTTCATCTTTACCGGGAGCAGTAATCAATACTTTTTTCGCCCCAGCCTTTAAATGCTTGGAAGCGCCAACTTTATCTATAAATACTCCGGTAGATTCGATAATCAGATCAACATCCCAAGCGGCCCAGGGCAAATTTTCTGGATTGCGATCGGAAACGCATTTAGCCGTCTTGCCATTTACCGTGATGGAATTCTCATCTGCACTAATGTCGGCATTAAATTTGCCCAACATGGAATCGTATTTCAGCAGGTGGGCATTAGTTCTAGGGTCAGAGGTATCATTGATAGCCACTACCTCAATTTGGCTATTTTCTCGTCCCAGCCAGCATCGCATAAAGTTACGTCCGATGCGTCCAAACCCGTTGATTGCGACTCTAATCACTGCGTCTTGCCCTCTGTGTACTTAAATAAATATGCCTAGCAATGCCCAAATTATATAGTAAAGGGTGTACGATTCTGATACTGTTAATTTAGACTTTCTTAGACATTTTTTGAAATTGTGAATATAGCCTTCCTATTTATAGAAAGGGTGGTATCCCACATTGCTATCGCTAAGTTTTGATAGCGTTTTTGTCCCGGACACCTGCAAATAGTGAGGACTAAGCCATAAATGGTACGCCTATATTTACTGGTAGCTAATGCTTTAACGGTTAGTAGCGTTCGTAGCTACAAGTTGTTTTTGTCCTGGTTTTAGCCCTACCAACTGGTAAAAGACTGATTTAAGTTTATCAGGCTTGTTGGTAAAGTAGATGCTTTTGCTGTATTTTCAGCCTTGCTGGGCTATTCTGGCCTTTGATTATTTGCTGTTGTAATTGTAATTTATATTTATCGGGACAAGGACAGCGATCGAGTTTATAGTCCATATCTTGGCCGGCTACTCTCCAAATTCCTATTTTCATCTTTTTTTATTCCCACTGTGCTAAAAATTTTTTGGCCTTTGTTCCTGTAATTATTAATTAAAAAATTTGTGGGAATTTGGCAAAGACAATAGCACTCAAGGCATGATAAAAAATATCAACTTCTCGTTAACTACCTTGCTGCAACCACATCCATTATTAAAACCTTTTCCTTTTTGGTTATATCTAGCTGAATACTTCCCAGGTAAAAATTAAAATTTTATTTATTTTTCTTGGTGTATATCTCCTTTATCCAGATAATTTTCTTCCTAAAAAAATCTGATGAAAATCTATAGTTTTCTAAAATAATCATTTTTGTTGGGCAGGGATTTACTAGCTTTGTAAGTTATTGAATTATTAATTAGTTTTTTCTACTAATGTTAAAATTGCCTATTAATAATTCCTATATCATGTCCAAATATTTTGTTAATATTTCTTGACTTTTTTCTGGCCTTACGATAATTAATGCTCCGATATGATTAATGGATTTTTGACGAATTTTTCATCATACCTTTTCGTAATTTTTTTCCTTGACCTATACCCAAATATTTAATCAGGTTTTACCCATTTATTTTTTGGAATGAAAAAACAATGGCCAATAATAATTTTATTTAATGACGTGATTATAATAAATATTGCCAAAACATATAAAAATTAATAGTTAATTATTTTTTACGGAAATAACCGGAATCAAGATGAAATATAAAGGTAAATATATTAACAGCGAGTAACCGCTAATATAACCTAAAATTTTTTAGCTAATTTCCAGTTAAATTTCCGCACATATCAATAGAGGATAAGCATGGGTATATAAGGAGGAAAAAAAAATAAATTACAAGCCCCAAAAATTCTGGGGAAATTATAAATATATAATACAATGTCAGCAGCATAGAAAATATTAAAATGATGCTGTATATTTAACAGGAATATTACAAAAAAAAGGAGTAAACCGATATTAATAATAGCTATACATGATTAGGATATTGGTAAAAAAATCCGAAAAAAAATGGGATTAATAGGAAAACAATTATTTAAATTTTCGGGGAGAGGATAAAATCATATAGAGTAACAAAAAGCATCGTGAATATTACCCCAAAAATTTTGTAAGGATAGCCTTGTAAGTTTAATGCAGCTATTTTAGCTAGAAAAAATAATATTAGACAATTGGCTAGGATAAAAAATGTCCGGTAGAAAGATAAATCAAGCAGGAACTATAAATGAGATAAAAATGTTCAGGCAGTATTTCGCCGCATAAGAGGCGGAAATACTTGTTATCCAGCTTGCACAGAGCCATTACTGGAAATATTTTGGGTAAAAGGAAAGAAATGTCAGGAGTAAAAAAGGAAAGAAAAGCAAATAATGACAAAGTACCTATAGTGCTGTATCGTGAAAAAAAATTTACTGGTATGATATCGCGTGTTATTGGTGCCGTGTGGTGTGTAAGGAGCGTAAGATGCTGAACTCTGTTGATTTCAGTGGTAGGCCATTTCATTTCATTGGCATAGGTGGAATTGGGATGTCGGCTCTTGCCTACATTTTAGCCCAGCGCCAGTTGCCTGTATCTGGTTCAGATGTTCGATCGAGCAATATAACTCAGCGTTTAGCAGAAAGTGGCGCACATATTTTTTGTGGGCAAGATGCAGCAAATTTTGATTTTTTCCAGTTAAACCAAGAAAAACCTAATGGGGCGAAAGGAGAAGAGGCATATAGTGTGCCATTAGTGCCATCGTCAACAACAGCAACACTTAATTTCAATGGGGCTGGACAAGAAAATGGCAAAAAGCCAGTTAAAATATTACCTCAAGTAATTTGTTCGACAGCAATTAATACTGCCAATGCAGAATATAAAGCCGCCTTGGACTTAGGCTGTCCGATTTTTCATAGATCAGATTTACTCGCAGCCCTAATACAAGATTATCAAAGTATTTTAGTGGCCGGAACTCACGGCAAAACGACAACTAGCAGTCTAATCGGCTATCTACTATTGCAAACAGGTCTAGATCCGACTATTGTAGTAGGTGGAGAAGTAACTGCTTGGGAAGGAAACGCTCGCTTGGGCAAAAGTCCTTATCTAGTCGCCGAAGCTGATGAATCCGATGGCTCTTTAGTGAAATTAGCAGCCCACATCGGGATAATAACTAATATTGAATTGGATCATCCAGATCACTACGATTCCCTTGAAGAAGTAGTATCAATTTTTCAGACTTTTGCTGATAAGTGCGAAAAAATAGTGGCTTGTATTGATTGTCCTACGGTTGGCGATCGCCTCCAACCAACGATAAGCTATAGCCTTAATCCAGCCGGTGGTGCTGATTATACCGCAGATATGGTGGTATATGGGGCTGAGGGTACAACGGCTCGAATTTGGGAACGTGGAAAAATTTTAGGGCAATTAAATTTGCAATTGTTAGGCCAGCATAATCTCAGTAATGCCTTGGCTGCGGTGGCAGTCGGTCGGTTGTTAGGATTAGAATTTACCAAGATAGCCAATGCTGTAGCTACGTTTTCCGGGGCACGTCGCCGCTTCGAGATCCGAGGTAAAGCAAATGGTATTTTATTTATTGATGATTATGCTCATCATCCCAGTGAAATTCGCGCTACATTGGCCGCCGCGCGTTTACAAGCTGGCGATCGAAAAATAATAGCGATTTTTCAACCCCATCGCTATAGTCGAACAATAGCTTTTTTATCAGATTTTGCTCAATCTTTTAGTGATGCTGATGTTGTAGTTATCACAGATATTTACAGCGCTGGCGAACCAAATTTAGAACAAATTAGCGGTCAACAAGTTGCGGATTTAATTGCAACTCATCACTCTAGGGTGCATTATCAACACTCCCTTAATGAGGTGTGTACATTATTAAAGTCAAAGCTGATGTCCGGTGATATGGCTTTATTTTTAGGTGCTGGAAATCTTAATCAAATTATTCCAGAACTAGTAGCCTTTCATCAAGAAGCAGAAACTTAACACAGCTAAATTTAATCAATTATCTGTGTAGAGAAAATCAGCTATCCAGCTTTGGCAAAAAACTTGGCAAAAGTTTATAAACTAGGGACTTTGAGTAATTTTGTTGACATGACTCTCTCTTATGAATCCCCAAATGTTCTAAGCTCCGCGACTTTGAGCGTTCCATCGCAAATTAATGTTTTGCGAGATAACAAGCTCAAATACCAGTCTATTCAATTACCGGGAAATAATTGCGCGATCGAATCCCAGGTTTCGCTGGCTAAATTAACTTCTTTTCGTGTTGGTGGTCCGGCAGAATGGTTTGTTGCCCCCCGACACCCAGAAGAATTACAAAGGAGTTTTGAGTGGGCAAAATCAGAAGGTTTAGCAATTACCCTATT
>CAWUOF010000100.1:0-10227 GCA_963923765.1 uncultured bacterium
GATGTAGAGAGGTCTCGTGGGCTCGGAGATGTGTATAAGAGACAGGTGTACACATTTATCTATTAGGTTTCCTGCGGGTGGCTGTTGGTTATCAAAGGTTTTGCTGGTGGTATTTTCTGATGTTTGCATGGAGTTTTTGGCAGAAGTTAATGATTAGAATTAGTTATTTTAGGTAAGTTAGGTAACTATTGCAAAAAAGATCACAGGTTTTTACAATGGTTTAAATACCATTAATAAAACGATGGGGACTTAGGAGATTTTTCGGGTCAAATTGTTGTTTTATTTGCCGCATTAAATCTAGGGCGTTGCCATTATAACCCCAAATATCTAGTCTTTCTTTGATGGTTTGTGGGGCTGTTAAAATGGTGAGAAAACCGCCATTTGCTTGACAAAATTCTCTGAGTTTGCTGAGGCGATCGCCTATATCGTTATTGGCAGGAAAATATATTTTTCCTAAACCGCTACCAGCATGAATAAAACCTAATCCTTGGAAAAGTGTATCTAATTTTTGCAAAGTTTTTACTGCCTCCGATGGTATTACTCCTATTTTGCAAATAATTGCTGCTTCTGGGGTATTTTTTTCTATTTGTTCTGGTAATAGTTGCCATAGATTACTTTCTGCATGGGCGGTTAAGTTTTCCACTTGTAAGCCTAATTTTTGCCCAATTTCTGTAAGTCTATCTGCTTGTTCTTTTACACTGTCTGCTATGCTTTGAAAGCGAACTATTAAGCTGTATTTTTCCTGGTTATTACTTAATTCTAATTTGTGAGTTAATTGGGGAGAAAGTAAATCTACTGCGGTGGGAGTTAGGGCAGAGTTTAATAGGGTTTGTGTGGCTTGAGAAATTGTGGCGGCTTCTCCGGTTAAAATGACAGTTTGTGATGTTTCTGGTAGGGGATAAAGACGAAATGTAACTTGACTAATTATTCCTAAAGTTCCATAGGAACCTGTAAATAATTTCATTAGGTCATATCCAGCCACGTTTTTTACTACTCTACCGCCAGCTTTCGCTATTTTACCATCGCTACGAATACAGGTAAAACCGATTAATTGGTCTCGGACTCCTCCGTATTTTTGCCGCAGGGAACCGCTATCAGCAGTGGCGATAATTCCTCCTAAAGTTGCTGTGGCGGGGTAAGCTGGGTTAAGGGCAAGAAATTGATTAGTATTGGCGAGGGTTTTTTGTAATTCTATTAGTTTTATTCCGGCTTCTACGGTGATAGTTAAGTCTCCGGTGGCATGATCTATAATATTATTTAAATGTTGGGTACTGATGATGAGATTAATATCTTTAACTAAACCGCCCCAATTGATTTTGCTACCACTACCACAGGTCAAAATTCGCCATTGGTGTCGATCGACTGTTGTCATTATTTCGGCTAATTCTGTTTGTGTATGTGGATAGGCGATGCCTGCGGGTGTAGTCCCAGTCGCGATGGCTTTTTGGAGGTTTTCTTGTTGTTTGGTGTCGAGGTTTTCCCAAGGTGTAAATTTATCTTTACCAATAATTTTTTCTATTTCGGAGGCGATCGCAGTCATGGTTTTTGCTTTTCCTGGTGATATACTTATTTTATTATCAGGGAAATTAGCTAATTTGGCTAGAATTTTAGCTGATTTTTTCCAGTGTCTTTAGGACAAGGACGATAATATTTCTATTTCTGTTAATATATTTTTTCTAGCTGGTTTTTCTAGTTTATTAAACATTCCATCGGTTAAATATATGCGTTTTCGCTGTAAAAATTTTTGTAAAATTTCTATTCTTCCCTGGTGATATTCTGCTGCTGTCATCCAGGCATATTCTCGGCGAATAGCGGCGGCATATAAATTATATTCGGTTGTATTTGCGCCTAAAATTGCTAAGTCTGCATCTAGGAAAATTTGTGTATCAATATCGTTAGTAGTAGCTTGATGATATTGGGTATATAATATCATTTTTGTTACTTTATCTATAATAGTATGGGGTATCTGTAACTGAGTTAGGGCGATCGCTGCGTATTCTGCGCTTTTTTCCTCGTTATTTTTAGCTTTGGGGTTATATATCGCATCGTGAAACCAAGCCGCCAACTGAAGTGCTGGTAAATTTTGGCAAATAGGGCTTAAGGAAGCGATCGTACATAAAATTTGCTCAATATGTTCTAACCTATGATAAAATCTATCTTCGCTACTATATAATATACATAAATCCATCAATATTTTTTCGGAAAGACTTTTATCAACCTGAAAAGGTTGTAATAAATTTTCCCAATTTGTTTTTAAGTTTTCCAAGATTTTTTCTATGGGTAACAATAAACAGATGGTCAGTGTCAATTATAATATGGGGCTATTGTCACAAATAATATAAATAATAGCAACATTAGTAAAAATCTCTGGTTTTTTTCCTACTTTAATTGACTTTTACCTGGATATTATAAAATATAGTAATAATTCGGTAAAAATGGATATTTTATTGTATAGATTTTTTAGATATTTTGTCTAGTCTTTTCTTTTAGACCAGCATCACCTATGTTTAAAAAAGAAATCACCCTGAATAATAATTTTGTTAATAATTTTTACAATGGTTCCATTTACGATTTAGTATTTATCGATTTGGAATTTTGGCCAGATTTTACCCAGTTACAACAGGTACAGCGTATATTTGGCTATACTATAACGCGGCTGTTAAAAACTAATAGTCATCAGTATATTAAGATTCAGTTTTTAGAATCAAAAGGGGAAGAAAAACAGTTAATTAAGGATATTTTAACAGATTTACATATACTTCAGACTAAAATATTTATCGGTTATAATTTAGTTAATAGTGATATTTATTGTTTAAAAAAAAGGTTGCGATCGATGCGGATGCGATCGGAAATAAAACTCACTACCATAGATTTAGTTAATCATCCCCAAAAACAAATGTATCGCGGTGGTTTAAATGGCTTATTTGAATACTTAGAAATTCAAGTTAATAAACAGATAAATGGCCTATATTTCCGTAAAAATGCCCGTAAAGTCTTTGCCAGAAAAGAAAATTACCAACAAATTTTAACTACTATGTATGATTATTGTCTGGAAGATGCCAGAAATTATTTTTATATTGTCTCTAATTGGCAGAGTAAATTTGCAGAAATTAATAAAGATAATTTTTTACAAATTCCTTTATCTAAATAGTTAAATCAGCCAACAAAAAAAACAAGTATGTATGGGCGGAAAAATGTTAGGCAAAAGAGAAAAATAATCTGGTGAATTGGAAATCATAAAAGTTAACAAATAACCTATATTGTGTTTAAACTGTGATTTAAAATTGTGTATAATAATATTTTATATACTCCAACAATGTAGCTTTAACAATTGAATTTACTATGAATAATATCACGATTCAAAACTTAGACGATGACCTGAAAAATCCCTTGCAAAAGCAAGCCGAATATTATGGGCGTTCTCTCGAAGAAGAAGCCAAAGAAATCATCCACGCTGTCTTGACAGAAAACTCTCTTAAACCCTTAAATCTTGTCTTAGTTATCGAGAGACGTTTTGCTTATTGTAGTGATTTTGATCTTCCGACTATCGTTAGAGATCCTTTACGCAAGCCACCTAATTTTGAAGATTTATAATGATTGTACTTGATACTAATGTAGTGTCTTGATGCACCCCAGAGAACTTTCTGTATAAGACAGGGAATTAATTCCCTGTCGTTTATTACTAAAACCTCTCTATTGAGTCAAATTTTTTATCAATTTGTGAGTTAGCTGCTTCTCCACAAGTGCGAGGAGTAGGAAATATTTTCCCAGGGTTTGCTAAACCTTTGGGGTTAAAAACTTGTTTTACCCATTGCATAGTTTCTAAATCAGTTTCAGAAAACATATCTGGCATATAACATTTTTTATCTGCACCAATGCCATGTTCCCCAGAAATACTGCCGCCAACTTTAACACAAAGTTTCAGAATTTCTCCCCCTAATTCTTCTACTTTTTCTAAAGCGCCAGGTACTTTATTATCATACAAAATTAAGGGATGTAAATTACCATCTCCAGCATGGAAAACATTAGCTATTTTATAGCCAAATTTTTGACTTAAAGCTTCTATTTCTCCTAATACATAAGGTAATTGAGTACGAGGAATAACGCCATCTTGTACATAATAGTCTGGGCTAAAATGTCCAGCAGCAGCAAAGGCAGCTTTACGACCTTTCCATAATTTCATGCGGGTTTCTAAGTCACTGGCAGAGGTAATATTTCGGGCACCATTCTTTTTACAAATTTCCGCAATTCTTTGTTTATTTTTTGCTACTTCTACTTCTAAACCGTCTATTTCTACTAATAATATGGCAATGGCATCGCGGGGATAGCAATTTGTTGCTACTACATCTTCTACAGCGTTGATACTGAGGTTATCCATTATTTCCATACCACCAGGAATTATACCAGCGCTAATAATATCGGAAACGGCTGCACCGCAGGCTTCCATGCTGGTAAAATCGGCTAGTAATACACAAATAGATTCGGCTGTTTTGAGAATTTTTAAAGTGATTTCGGTGGCGATGCCTAGAGTACCTTCGGAACCGACAAATACACCTGTTAAGTCATATCCTGGCATTTCGGGAATTTGTCCGCCGATATCGACTATAGAACCGTCGGGGGTGACTATTTTTAAGCCGATAACATGATTTGTGGTGACTCCATATTTGAGGCAATGTACACCACCGGAATTTTCTGCTACATTACCACCGATCGAACAGATAATTTGACTGGAGGGGTCAGGGGCGTAATAGAAACCGGCGCCGCTAACTGCTTGTGTTACCCAGTTGTTAATTACTCCGGGTTGTACAACTACACGCTGGTTTTCTAAGTCTACTTTAATAATTTTATTCATTAAAGCTGTAACTATTAAGACGCTATTTTCTATTGGTAATGCGCCCCCAGATAAACCTGTTCCTGCACCTCTAGCTATCCAGGTTATTTGATAACGATCGCATACTTTTACTATTGCTGCTACTTCTGCTGTTGTGCGGGGTAAAACTACTAATGCAGGGCGTTGTCGATAGCTGGTTAAACCGTCGCATTCATAGGTTAGTAATTCTTCTTTTCTTTGAATTACGTTGTTTTTGCCAACTATATCTACAAATTCTTTAATTATGGCTTGCCAATTAATTTTAGTTTTATCTACAGCTATCATGGTTTTACCTTTGGGCGAGATGTTGGTTAACTACTTGTTGATAAAATTTTTCTAGTCCTTTGACACAGATTTTATCATCAAATAGTTTATCTTGGTTTTGCTGGATGCGATCGGCTATTTCCTGCCGCCATGTTTTATCTAAGCCTAATTTTACTGCAATATTAATATAATCTGCTGCATCTTTAGCAATTGTATCTGTTACTCCTATCATTTTTAAAAAGCTGTCGGCATGACGTCCCCTCATAAATTCCCCTGGACAAGTAACTATGGGTAAATTACAGGCGATCGCCTCTAGGGAAGTATTACCACCTGACCAGGTAAAAGTATCTAAAAATACATCGGAAATTAAGTTTAACATTAAATAATCATACCGTTCTGGAATTGTCCGAAATACACAATATTCCTCCCTATTTAAACCTACTGCCGCAAAAGCTCGATCGAGTCTTTTTGACAATAATTCTTTACCTCGTAAAAATAAAAATTGCGCTTGGGGAACTTGTAGCGCAATTTCTGGTAATATATAATCATATTGGGGTAAATATTTAAAAAATGCTTGTACACATAAATATATTACCCCATCTTCTTTTAATTGATAATATGATTTGCTTTTTCTATCCCTGGGAATATCTACTGGTTTGGGATAAGCAACACCAATATTAGGTAAACGAATTAGGGTTTCTGAATAATGTTCTTGCCCGTTTTCTGGTTCCATTAATTCACTAGATAAAAAGTAATCTATGGTATTTAAACCAGTAGTTACTGGATGTCCCCAGGCAGTACATTGCACTGGTGCAAGGCGCAAAGCTGCCATTTGCATTGTCGGGGGATCCATGCCTATTTCTGGATAAACAAGTATATGCAAGTTATCGGCTAATATTTGTTGAGAGGCTGCGGCGATATTACCCGGAAAATGATAAAATTTATGGCTGCGATCGCGGATGTATTCTGTCATCCAATCTGGTTTATCTCCTGTATAATAACAGTAAATTTCTAATTCTTCTAAGTTGGCAAAAGTAAACCAACCTATTAACCACAAACTACCACTGTAGGAGTGTAAATAATGGGAGGCATAACCTATTCTAATTTTATGATTTTCCCCTCGATCGGGCATAGTTAAAGGTGTTATCCATTCTGGATAATTCCCCGCCATAATTTTCTGCAAAAATTCCCCATACTGACCCTGGGAATTTACCACATTATGGGCTTGATATGCTAAGTAAAAGTTAGTAACACATCCAGTTCCCGTTAAAGCATTTTTTCGATCTTCTATAGTTTCTAAAGGAGTTTCTTCGATTAATTTATCTAAACCTTGGCTAAATCTTTGCCGATAATATTCTATTTCCTCCACATTATCATAAACAATTGGTAGCAATAAATATTTAAAAAACTTAAACACATAATCATCAAATATTTGACTGGCTTTTTCAGCAATTTCTATAGCTGTTTGAGTTTGTGCTGTATCCTGTAAAGTTGTAATTAACCAAAAATATAGTCTTCTGTCTGTGGGATTGTTTTGGATACCTTCTTGTAAGTTTTTTATAGCTAAATCTAGTTGTTTAACCTGGCGATAACTATCACTAAGTTGATAATATATTTCTCCATCTCCTGGTAAGAAATCTAAATAATCTTGATATCTATTAATTGCTTCTCTATACATACCTCGATGATAAAAGCGATTAGCACAATTTAGTAAAAATGGGGCGGGATTATTTTGGATATTAATAGCAATATTTAAGTTGTTTACAATATCAGGATTATTGGCATCAATATCAAAAGCTAATTGATAAATTTCTATGGCTGTATCGATTTGATTTTTTTCCATTAAAAGATTGCCTAAATTTAGATAACTGCCAAAATGCTTGGGGTTAGCGGCAATAGCTTGTTGATATATTGTTTCGGCTTTATCTAATTCTCCTAATTCTATCAATAAGTTACCGAGATTATTATAAGCTTCGATAAAATTTGGAGCATAACTAATGGCATTTTCATAAGCTATAATAGCTTGGGATAGGTTGTTAATGTTAGTAAATAATAACCCTAAGTTGTAATAAGCTGGGGCTTGGGATGCATCAATTTCTATGGCTTTTATTAGGGATGCTATAGCTTTTTGATAGTCGGCATTTTTGTAATATAATACACCTAAATTTATCCAGGCTGTAGCATCTTGATTTCTCCAGGTTAAATATTGTTTATATTTAGATTCTGCGGCGGAAAAATCCTCCTTTTCCTGTAGCGATCGCGCTTCGGCAAGTAAATTATCTAAATCTTCTCCTTTTTGCTCAAGAATTTGTAAATTATAGATAGCTTCAATTACTGGTTTTTGCCGTAATTTAGCTAGAGTATCTTTAGAATAACCTGCTTTTTTATCTATATCCCAAGCGAGAATATAAACACCATTACCAAAGCTAGGATGATTGGCTTGTGGTGTTGGTAATTCTAATAAAATTTGGCTTTCTGGATTAAGTGCCACAAAATCTCCGATCGCCTGTCTGACACTAGCCCAGTTAGTATTATCTACTATAATTACAGCTTGGGATGATAAAAATGGTTTTGCTAATAATAATCCTAATAAATTTGAGCGATAATCTTGAGCGCCATCATAAAAATATACTCCGATTTTATCCCCTGTTTCAACTTCTCGCAAATCTAAGAAAAACTGCTCAAAATCTTGATTACAGAAATATACTTGTTCTTGTAAGTTAAATTTTTCGATATTTTCCATTAAAATATCGTAGTTTTCTCGATATGGATCATACTCGGAAAAATTATCAACACTATATGCCATTGTATCCTGGCGATCGAGCAAAGCACCTATTAAAGTTAAACCTTGATAAGTTCCTATTTCACAATAAATTTCATGGTTTCCCATACATTCAACGGCAAAATTAAGCAACTGCATAACATTTGCTGTTGTCATTCCCGATACTTCCTTAAGTACCCGACAAAAACGATCTGATTTTGGGGCTACAGAATCTTGTCCCCAATTTTCATATAAACTAGGAAGGCGATCGATAAAAGTTTGATAGTCCATTTTTTACCTCAGATTCTTATATCACTCATTATTAGAGTTAAGACTTACTTTTTCCTTATGTGTTTAGGAGTATCCTAGCCCGCCAGTAAATTAATTCTCTGGCTAATATTTAAACTTACTTAAAACCGACTGGGATTTTTTATCAGTCTTTTTTACAAGACTTTAACATATATATTTAAAAATTATTTTAAACTCTTGCTAGAATTTTCACTATATATTAAGGTAAATAATATTATTCCCAATTTTATCCACGCGGTAGCTAGGCCGCAATAGCCAAAAATACTATATCTATTATGACTTTTATCCGCATTCCTAAATCTTGGGAAATACCCGAAGCACAAGTTACTCCTGAATCAGCTTTTTTTAATCGTCGCCGCTTTATAAAAAATTTAATATATGGGGGTTTAACTGCTGCAACTTTACCACTTTCTGGCTGTAATCATAATCAGGAATTACCTGTAAATATTAGTTATCCAGTCTATAAAGATTTAAAACAAAATCCTAATTTTGCTAAAGTCGATCGACCTATTACCGATGAATATTTAGCCGCCCAATATAATAATTTTTATGAATTTGGGAGAGGTAAATCTATCTGGCAAAATGCCCAAAAATTATCTACAGAAAATTGGAAAATAGAAGTAACTGGCTTAGTAAAAAATCCGCGTACTTATGATTTAGATGATATTAAGAAAAAATTCGCGATCGAAGAAAGAATCTATAGATTTCGTTGCGTAGAAGCCTGGGCGATGGTAGTGCCTTGGGTGGGATTTCCCATGCAATTACTGTTAAAAGATGTTGAACCAAATTCTCAAGCAAAATTCGTGCGTTTTACTTCCTATTATAATTCCCAAATTGTCACCGGTCCGAATTGGACGCTATCAGGAACTCTACCTTGGCCTTATACTGAAAGTCTGCGTATTGATGAAATGGCAAATGATTTAGCTTTTTTTGCTATTGGCATTTATGGTCACGATTTACCCAAACAACATGGCGCACCTATTCGTGAAGTAATTCCTTGGAAATACGGCTTTAAAGGTGCAAAATCTATCGTTAAAATTGAATTTGTCGATAAACAACCGGCTACTTTTTGGAATACTTTAGTACCTAATGAATATGATTTTGAAGCAAATGTTAATCCTAATAAACCTCATCCTAGATGGTCACAAGCTACCGAAAAATTAATCGGAAATGGTGGTAGTTGGTCTTGGGAAAAACGCCCGACTTTACTTTACAATGGTTATGGGGAATATGTCGCACAACTTTATCAATAAGAAACTTAATCAATACTAACCTAAAAATATATGTAGAACTTGCGGCTATGGCGCATTTAACGTCTGGATTTTTTACCATAGATTTACCTAACGCCCTATAATCGGGCAGCGTTAGTTATATGATAGAAAAACAAACAAACTTTTATACTTTACCATCTATAATAAAACAATATATACTTACAGTTAAATAACTGATATTTTCAAAAAATCAATTTAAATAACTTGATTTTGTTGCTGTATTGCTGTGTTTATATATTTAAATACTCAATAAATAATAATATAGTACAATTATTTAAGAAATTGCTATAATCATTTTTAGTTCGATCGCACTTATCAAATACTAAAAATTAACATGAACAATCCTATTCGCCACTTAAAAAGCTTACCTTGGCTGCCCCTACTGCAAATAGCTGCCCTTACCCATGTAATTATTATCGCCGCCGAAATAATATTACTTTGGGCGGCACAATTTCCCCTAGTTGTAAAAATAATAAAAATGCTATTTGCGCCACCACTAGGTTTATTAATGCCTTTTATAATTGCCCTGGGAGTTGGTGCCCTAGCAGTTTATATATTAGAACAGTGGAAAACAGTATATATTAATACAGCTACCCTCTGGTGTTTAATCGCCTGTTTATTTTTAGGTTTGGTATTAAAATCATTATCTCCTTTACCTTCCCTCCTATTATTTTTAGAACAAATATCAGTATTTGGAATGATTGTAGGAGTATTTTGGAAAGGGCGACCTTATTGGCGGTATTGGCGATAAT
>CAWUOF010000101.1:0-10210 GCA_963923765.1 uncultured bacterium
CTTTCCCCCCTGCCCTATTTCCTTCTCCGTATAAATTCTTAAGAAAAGTTTAAGTTTGTTTGACTTGCGTATCAAAAAGCCTACGTAAATTTGCTGAGATGATACAGCAAAGCCTTGCGTAATTCAGTAAAACAACCATAGCTAAGTCGCTAATCTACTTGGGAAAATATGTGTAGGTAAACAAAATTGCCTAAAGATGAAACTCCCAAGCTATTTATAAGCGAGGGGTATGTGTAGCCGAGGTTTTTATGATGGCGACTCAATCCGCTCTCCGCTGCCGAGGGATGGAACTATTAATTGCATACCATCAGCATCCCTCTATTGAGGTTCGCAACCAACTGGTGCGGTTGAATGTGGGCTTAGTTCGTAAAATTGCCCATCGAGTTAGCCATCAGTGCGCGGAACCTTATGAAGATTTAGAACAAATTGGTTATCTAGGTTTAATTCGGGCTATTGAACGATTTAACCCAAATCAAGGAACTGCTTTTAGTTCTTTTGCAGTGCCTTATATTCGTGGAGAAATGCTGCATTTTCTACGCGATCGCAGTTCAACTGTAAAAATTCCCCGTCGTTGCCAAGAATTGCAAAAACAAGGGCAAAAAGTTCGCGAGGAATTAGCAACTAAATTAGGTCGTTTACCGAAAGAAAGAGAAATAGCTCAAGAATTAGGAGTTTCAATTTCTGAGTGGCAAGAAAGCAAAATAGCTAACAAAAACTGTAAAACTTTGAGTTTAGATGCTACCTATTATACAACTCAACTTGATAATCCCATAACTTTAGGAGATGCCCTACCAGATTATCATTATCAAGAACAACAGCAATTAGAAGAAGAAAGACAACAATTACAATCTGCTTTAAGTCAATTAGAGGAAAATACTAGAAATGCGATCGAAAGTGTCTTTTTATTAGATGTTCCTCGCAAAGAAGTTGCCAAAAAGATTGGCGTTAGCCCCATGACAGTTACTCGCTGCTTGCAAAAAGGTGTTAAACAGTTATTTATCTTGCTACAGCAACAAATGTTTCAAACAGAATCTTAAAGGTTTTCTCAATATTTGGGTTTTGATGAAAAGTCACCTAGTATAATTACTAAGGTGGCTTATTTATTGTTTGGTTAATAAATTTTGGTTAATAAACTATTTTCTCTACTACAGATAGCGCAAAAATACTTAGATTTGTGTGAAAAATTATTTGTTACATTGAGGAAACTGGCGTGAATGGATAAGCATAAATCTTTGAGTCTAAGTTTACTTTACTATTTTTCCTAGTTAAGTGGTTTTCTAAAAATTAGATAATTCTAGTTATACAATTTTTGATTTCAGTATTTTTTCTATCTGATGTGATAACCCTGATGTTTAAAAACATGATTTTTTCGTAAAATTACTTGGTATTCAGAAATTATACTGAATTGTTGTCGTTATTTTTTAAATTTAAGCTGGTTTTAAAAAGGTTTTCCTGGTTGTTAGTTAGGCGACTAAGTAATTTTTCACATACTCCCATTGCTTATCCAGGCAATTAGCTTTAAATATATCTGTCATTTCCGATGCGATCGCCCATTCTTCATCAAACATAGTATCTAATTCTGTATTTTCTATTAAATTTTGTGGCAGCCACATCTCTTTAATAAATTCAATAGAATTTAAAAAATCGGCCATGCAATAATGCTCATACACCCAATCATGTAAATCAAGTTTAGTTGCTATATTGTCTTCTTGTTGATTTTGCTGAGATTCAGTAAACATATTAGTAGCCTTCTGCATAACTGAGGATGATTGCCAAAATCGGACTTACAGAATTTCTGCATTATGTATTAATTATTAGTCAACTGCTTTCCTCATTCAGTGATTGTACTTAACATAATTTTGTGATCAGTTTCGCCAAAATATGTGATATCGATCGCGACATCTATATTTATTTTATCAGAAAAAATTTTTTTGTCCAGCCTTATGGCTTATTTTTGGCCATTTACCCTAAATATTGCCAGGGTATTGTAGAAAATGCGCCCAGTCTGACAGCAAATTTTAAAGATAATTTTAAAGCGATCGCAAATTTCAAAAACTTCAGCCAAAAACCTTAATATTCATCACGCCTTAAGTAAATTTTTTTACTTTTTTAAAGATTGTATTAAATTTATATAAATTATCTACATTTTTTTCTAGCAAAAATAAAATATACGTTACAAAATCAGTAGTATAAACAAGAATTTATTTAAAATTTTATTAAAAATTTATAAACTTATAAATACAATCTAAAAATACAGTGTTATGCTACCGAACAATAACTATTAGTCTAAAAACCAATGAAACCTATAAATTTAGCTCATAAAAACAGTATGTTATGGCTTAATTTAGTATTCTCAACAGGTTTCTATTTATTTATTTTAGAAATAATTTTTCAGCCCTTAGTAGTTTGGGGACAAATTACACCAGATGCAACATTGCCTAATAACTCTATAGTTAAAACCCAATTGAATACTAACTTAATTGAAGGGGGTACAAAAACCGGAAATAATCTTTTTCATAGTTTTAAAGAATTTTCTTTACCCACAGGCAATATAGTATTTTTCAATAATTCTCCAGAGATTAAAAATATATTTACTCGTGTAACAGGAGGAGGAATTTCTAATATAGATGGGTTATTAAAAAATAATAGTAGCGCTAATTTATTTTTACTTAATCCCAATGGAATTATTTTTGGGCCAAGCGCTTCTTTAAATATCGGCGGTTCGTTTATAGCAACTACAGCTAACAGCATAAAATTTGCGGATGGCATAGAATTTAGCGCGATCGCACCCAACACACCATCTTTATTAACAATTAACGTACCTATAGGCTTACAATTTGGTACAAATCCCGGTACAATAAACGTTCAAGGTATAGGTAATAATCTAAATTATATTCCCAAAACAGAAATAATTAATAGAGATAAAAGACCTAGTGGCTTACAAGTACCCATAGGTCAAACTTTAGCATTAGTTGGTGGTGACATAAACTTATCAGGAGGAAATATTACCGCTCCTTCTGGAAGAATAGAATTAGGAAGTGTTGGCTCTGGTAGTTATGTAAATCTCACAGAAATTAATCCGGGCTGGCAGTTAGGATATTCAGAAATAAAAAACTGGCAAAATATCAACTTCACTGCCGCCGCTTCTGCCGATGTTAGTGGCACTGGAGGGGGAAACATCCAAATACAAGCCAAACAATTTAATTTAGCAGATGTTTCCATAATTCTTAACCAAACCACAGGTAGTAATAATAGCGGAAAAATTAGCATAACAACTACAGATTCAATAGAAATAGCAGGGACAGCAAAACAAGGACCTTTAACGAGTGGTATATATAGCGATGTACAACCAAAAGCAACAGGAAGGGGAAGTAATATAATAATTGAAACTAAAAATATCTTATTAAAAGAAGGAGGCAGAATTACTACCAATACTTTTGGAATAGGTGATAGTGGTTTTTTGACAATAAAAGCAAGTGATACAGTAGAAGCGATCGGAAATCCTAAAGACGGTCAAATTCCCAGTGGATTATTTGCAGATAGTAAATCAGGTAGTAGTGGCAAAGCAGGGAATTTAACCATAGAAACATCCCGTTTACTTATTAATAATGGTGGACGAATAGGCGCTTCTAGCTCTGATATAGGAGACGGAGGAAATGTCACAATAAAAGCCACTAATTCAATAGAATTGAATGGTACATCACCGGATGGAAAACTGCCCAGTAATTTATTTACTGGTAACACAGGAGGTAAAGGAAAAGCAGGCAACTTAACCATTGAAACACCTAATTTAACTGTCAAAAATGGCGCAGCAATTAGCGCCGCTACTAATGGCGAAGGTAATGGCGGAGATATCACAATAAAAGCAGCAAATTTTGTCGAAATTTTTGGTACAACAATAGATAATAAACCTACTAATGTGCTTGCTAACACCAGAGGGAAAGGAAAAGCCGGGAATTTAACCATAGAAACCCCCCGCTTAACTGTTAAAAATGGTGGACGTTTAACAGTTTCTACTGCTGGGGAAGGAGATGGGGGAAATTTAAGTATAAAAGCTACTAATTCAGTAGAATTATTTGGTGTTTTAGCAGATGGTAAATCTAGTGGGTTGTTTGCTGATACTGGAGGTACAGGAAAAGCTGGTAATTTAACTATAGAAACATCAAATCTAACTATTGGTGGAGGAGCAACAATAGCTACTGGTACTTTAGGGGCAGGAGATGGAGGAAACTTAACAATAAAAGCCAGCGATCGCATCCAAATATCCGATACTATAAATGGTATAAATAGTGGGTTATTTGCTAATGCTTTTCAAGGCTACGGAAATGGCGGTAATTTACAAATTATTACTGATAAATTAATTCTCCGAAATGGCGCTAGAATAGATGTTAGTACCTTTGATATTAACAATAAATATCTTTCCGGTACAGGAGCAGCCGGAGACTTAGAAGTAAAAGCTAATTTTATTTTTTTAGACAATAAAAGCATTATGAGCGCTGCCACTACCGCCGGCAATAGAAGCAATATTAATCTTTTAGCTGAAAATATTTTTCTGCGCCGAGGTAGTTTAATCACTACAGACGCTTCTGTTAATGCTAATGGCGGTAATATTACTGTTAATACAGACAATTTAGTTTTATTAGAAAATAGTAACATTACTGCCAATGCCATCAAAGGTAGGGGAGGTAATATTTTTATTAACACCCAGGGCATTTTCGTCGCTCCCAACAGTAAAATTACTGCCACTTCCGAATATGGGGTAAGCGGTGATGTGACAATTAATACCCCTGATGTTGAACCCAGTAAGGGTTTATATAATTTATCAAATCAAATGATTGATATATCTCGTTTAATTGTTCAAGCCTGTAATAATAAAGTACCAAAGAGTAGTTTTTATATGATTGGCAAAGGTGGTTTACCAGCCAGTCCTTTAGGAGCTATTAATACACTAGCTGCAATTACTGATTTAGGGGAAAAAATACCCCAGGGGAAAGTAGAAGCCAGAGGGGAAAAAATCTCAAATATAAATTTATCCATTCCTATAGTAGAAGCCAATGGTTGGGAAATTAATCAAAATGGTAAAATTGCACTTGTTGATAATAGTAATAATTGGCTTTACTACAATTCTTGGCTAATGCCAACAAGCTGTAGAATTACTGAATAATTTTGGCAATAGTAATAATAATTTATGTTCAAAAATACTCAAATAAATTATATAATATTTACTTACTAAAATCTTAAATTTCCTGGTTCCCAGGTAATATCTGGGAACAGGAATTTATCTTGCTTGACAAACAATAAAAATTTTTACTTTTTATCAAGCTTCTGGAGTTTGGCGTAATAAACTTTCAATAAATAAGTTTAATTCTCCATTCATTACATCTGTAATCGCCGTAGTTTCTACACCTGTACGCAGATCCTTAACTAACTGATAAGGATGAAAAACATAATTACGGATTTGATTTCCCCAGGCTGCTTCTACCATATCACCACGAATTTCGGCTATTTCTTTAGCCCGTTGTTCCTGAGCAATTACTAATAGCCTAGATTTCAATAAAGCCAAAGCTTTTTCTTTATTTTGTAATTGACTACGTTCCTCAGTACAACGGACAGCTAAACCTGTAGGTTTATGAACTATTCGCACTGCTGTTTCTACTTTATTAACGTTTTGACCGCCTTTACCGCCAGCGCGAGAAGTAGTAATTTCTAAATCCTTTTCAGGTATTTCTAACTGTACTGATTTATCCAGTATTGGCATTACTTCAATTCCAGCAAAACTAGTTTGCCGTTTACCATTAGCATTAAAAGGAGAAATTCTAACTAGGCGATGAGTACCTTTTTCTGATTTTAAATAGCCGTAGGCATAGCGACCATCAATTTCTAGGGTAGCAGATTTAATTCCGGCTTCATCCCCTTCAGAAATTTCCATTAAATGTACTTTATAACCTTGGGTTTCTCCCCAACGGGTGTACATTCGTAGTAGCATTTCTGCCCAGTCTTGAGCATCTGTACCTCCGGCACCGGCATTAATGGTTAAAACTGCTCCGCTTTGGTCATAAGGACTTGATAGCATTTGCTGTAATTCCCATTGATCAAATTCGCGGTTTAATTGATTAATTGTGGTTAAAGCTTCTTGAAATAGGGTTTCATCAGCTTCTAATTCTAATAATTCTAAGGCAGCAGTGGTATTGTCTAAGCTGGTTTTCCAGTGGGCGAGTTGCTGTAGATGGGATTTGAGATCGTTAAGTTGTTGTAGTGTATTTTGCGCGAGGTTTTGGTCATCCCAAAAGTTAGGTTGGGCTGCTAATTGTTCCAGGTCATTAATTTTGGCATTTAGATTAGGTAAGTCAAAGATAGTCCTGGGTTTTACCCAGGCGATCGCACAACTTTTCTACTTCCCGTTTAATTTCTAATATTTCTAACATGATCGCTATGTTTCCAAATCCTCTAATTCCACAAAATTTTGCATCAACTATGCATTTAAAGGCTACAGAGCCTTTATTTTGTTATTCAGCATAACATTATTTAGTTTTTTTTATGATTTTTTGCAATAAATTGTAAAACTGATATTTAACCCTAGCACCAAAAAGGACACAGCACCAAAAAATATATTAATTGAATAATCGTATTTTATTTTTTTAAAAAATCAAGGGTGAGATAATACTCACCCTTAACTTTTGCTACATTTTTAAAGTTTTAGCCGAACTATTTTAATCTCGGCTATTAATGGCAATTAACAAACGCAAAATGAAAATAAATAAGTTGATGTAGGTTAGATACATCGACAAAGCGGCGCTAAGATATTGATGGTCGCGATAAGTCCGAGGTAGTATGTAAAAATCTACTACAGCCGCACCAGCAAAAATAAATACCCCAAAACCAGAAATAGCTATTTCTAACCAAGTGGGGGTATATATTCCAAATAAGGAAAATAGCAATTGGGCAATTAAAACGACTAGTAAGCCTATCATGCCTAAACTAATCGTTTTAGTTAATGCCATCCCATCAGTTTCCGATAGGTTAGAACCTATTTGACTGGCAACAATAAAGGTAATACCACAACCAAGGGCGGCAAAACCGATACCAGCAAGTCCCACATTCGGGTTTTTCAGGGCAACAAAAACTAAACCAGTGAGAGTATATCCCGACAGCAAGCTGTAGGCAGTTAAAATGGGCATTGCCAAACTGTTATTTCCCGACTCGGCAATGCTGCTGGCAACAAAGAATAAAACCAATTCCAGAATTATTGCCCCAATGAAGGTGGGCATAAATATGCTTGGGTTATTGGTGATAACGTGCAGGCCAGCGTAGGTGCCCAGGGCTGTTAAAATCAGGCCACCGCCCACGAAGGGTAGAGCCTTGGCAATGACGTTAGGGCCTACTAGGGCTTGGGTTTTGGCCTGGTTAAGTGCTTCACGGAAGTTGCTTGTATTACTCATCTGACTTCCTCAGATTGCTAAAAAAATCTATATTTTAATTATTACTAATTTTTTAGAAAAAAACAGCATATTTTTTCATCCTGGTAAATCTAGTCAGGATGAAGCAAATATTTATAGATTTTTGGCTATTTTTAAGGTGATTTTTTAATTGGGAATTTTGTTATTAACATTAGATTTGGCTTTTTTGTTGAGCCAATCTTTGCCAAGTTGAATGGTCACATCCGATCGCAAACTGCCAGTACTTTCTACCCGCACATCTCCCAAGCCTAAAACATTACGAATTCCCTTCGCATCTTCAAAATCACCTTGTTGAGCAACAATCCGAGTTACTGATAAAGTTTCTGGCCAATTCTTACTAACATAAACTCTTGTATAACCGGCTTTATTTAAATTCTCGATTAAAGTATCAATAGCTTTTTGTTCTCCGGTACTATCTTGAATGGCTATTTTTACAGAACTAGGATCGTTAATTTGAGGTTCTTGTGCTTGCGGGTTTTTGGATTGAATGCCAAAATATTTAGCCATCATGGTATCAATTTCATTATAATGAGGCAACCAGAAGCTAAGTTTATATTCTTTCGGGTCGCTAAATTCACCAGGAACCATCAGGAGTTGTACATCCGATCGCTGGGTTTGGACTCCAAAACTTACCAGGGCAGCTAATTCTTCTACGCTGAGGTTGGTATCTATATGATCTTGAATAGTGGAAATAATTTGAGGCAGACGTACTAAGGTGGCAGGATTTAAAGCTTGTTCCATTAATGCTCTCATCATTAATTGTTGCCTTTGAATCCTTCCTATATCTCCTAAATCATCATAGCGAAAACGTAAAAACTGTAAAGCTTGATTGCCGTTAAGATGTTGTTTACCCGCTTTTAAATTAATGTATAAGTGCTGACTATCATCTCTATATTTCATATCCTTGGGTACATGGATGTTAACTCCTCCCAAGGCATCTACTAATTTTTCTACGCCGCCGACATTAACTCGTAGGTAGCGATCGATATTTACTCCTCCTAGTAGCGAACTTATCGATTTAGCACTCAGCGCTGGTCCGCCATGATAGTTAGCATCATTAATTTTAGTAACTCCCACACCTTCAACTTCGGTACGGGTATCTCTAGGAATAGAAAGAACTGTTAATTTATTATTTTGTGGGTTAAAACGCAATAATAACATTACGTCTGATAATCCCTCAAAAGAATTAACTTGAGAAAAATATTTTCCTGGTTCCGTCTTTTGGTCTTTTAAATCGGACGTTAAAACTGACATTCCTAAAATTAATATATTTACTGGACGAGTTAACTTCGGCAGTCGTAAACTCATGCTAGTTAAATCATCCCCGGAAAATACGGCGGCTTCCTCTGGACTTAACTTTCTTTGCATCAGAGGTGTAGTGGACAGGGATACTGCTAATAAGGCTCCTGCCGTTGCTGAAATCATGGCCACACCAGTTAAGGCACAACCTAGCCAAAACCAACGTTTCGGGGCTGTCTGGGCAGATTTTCTCATTACGGTTTGATGGTTTTTATGGGATGTTTTTTGGGCTGACACTGATGGCCTCACACTTGTAATTAAGATGGGAACAAAGTTTTTAATTTTAGCTGCAAATATCTATGCAGTAGTTTTTTGGGGACATTGGGCTATTTTTTTAGTCTTCCCTTCATTACTTCAGCAGCATAATAGTATTTCCTATTATTGTCTGTAAAAGAGAATTTCTTTTTAGGGTAAGCGATCGCTAATTTGACTGACTCCTGGCAACCACAAGGGTTTCCCTGCCAATATTCGAATCATTAGCCCCACATTAACTAAAAAATAAGTAGTGGTTAGGACGCTACTCATTAATAACATGGGTAATTGCAAATTTTCCGCACTTCTTGCCCCTGTTTCTAATAACATATATCCCATTAGCCAAATTACAGCTAATGTTACTGCTAAACGACTTGCTGCTTGTTGTTGCCTAGTCCCCTGATGACTATATATTGTCCAAATTGCCGGAAAAAAACCTGCTATTGGAATTAAATAGACTAATATTTTTAACCGATTTAGATGTTTTTCTGCATAAGGGTCATTGTTTTTCATTGCTGGAAGGCAAAATAAAAGGACTTGACTATTTTTTCGGTTGCTAGTTTTATCCCGAAAGGTACTACTTTTTTAAGTTTATAAACTTTTTCTGTCTACATCTACTTTTTTTGGCAATTAAAAAGATTTGAGTTATTACATTTACCCACAAACTAGACTATCTGCACTAAAAATCTCAAAATCTATAATAAAAATTTCTTTAAATTGCTGTTATTTTTAATGTCCCACGCCTTTAATTCAGCTACGATCTCCTTGCGCCGTAGAATTTTTATGAACTTAGTTATATTATCACAGAATAAATATTAACCATTTACCATTCTACCGTTTCTCTAAGAGACGATTTTTTTCTATAACTCATCTCCCCAGCTTTGATTTTCATCACTGCCAGTAGATGAAAAACCTCCAAAAGCCTTGAGAGTATCTAGTGTCCAATTTTGCTTTTGCCCCAAGCTACAGATTGCTGTTTTTAAAATATTAATTGTAGCGCTTCGATCGCAATCTTCCGTATATCTACATAGGGGACATTAATGGTTGCTATTAGATAATTTTTTCTCTTATTTCTTCCTGTAATTAGAGTAATTTGGGCTGGTATATCCTAGCGACACTGCAATAGTTACCCGTCCAAATATTTTACAATATACTCTAGCCTCATTTGGAATTGATACTAACTAAGTACCTTAGCATAATTA
>CAWUOF010000102.1:0-10144 GCA_963923765.1 uncultured bacterium
ATATTTTTTTTTGATTTTACTGTATAAAATAATATGTTGGTTATAATTTTAAATTTTTGTGATTTATTTATTCATCGCCTTAACATATTTTCCCTATTAATCTATGAATCATTATTTTTAGATAACATTAACTATATTATTTTTTACTTTATTGGGAGTATTTTATCATGTTAAAAATACCTAAATAAAAACTATGACACCAAACATAAACGAGAAAATATTTATTGAAATCTTTCCTTTTATCTGTTAATAAATCCCACAGTTTTTCTAGGGGTTTAAATAAAAAAATGTATCTATTTTATTTTAATAAAAAATTATCTGTTTTAATACAATTACCACTGAATCAATATATTAATTATTCCTGATATATCTATTCTTTATATAAAAAGAAATTAACTTCAATACCAAAAAATCTGTATATAAAAAAAACACTATAAAAATCTATAATAATCTTAAAACAGTTAATCATTAACATAAATAAACACAAAATGCTGACAAACATATTAAACTTTAACAAGAGTTGAAAAAAAATGCGGTAATCTTTAGCGACTATCTAATTTGGGCAACGTATAGATAGATAAACTCATATACCAGCAATTGAAGAGGCAAAATATGATGAATGCCAATGAGATACTTAGCCGATATGCAGCCGGAGAAAGAAATTTTCGCGAAGTTAACCTAATTGGGGCCGATCTAAATGGAATAGATCTAAGCGATGCCAACTTGCGCGAGTCATATCTACGGGAGGCCAATTTAATAGGAGCCAATCTCAGTGGGGTCAACTTGCGGGAAGCCAGTCTCATAGGAGCCAATCTCAGTGGGGCAAATATGAGTCAGATTAACCTAATCGGAGCTAACCTTAGTGAAGCTAATTTAGATGAATCTGACTTAAATGGGGCAAATCTTAGCCGTGCTAATCTCAGTAATGCTATTATCAGCAAAAGTAATCTAACCGATGCAATTTTAAGTGAAGCTAAACTAATTAAAAGTAACTTAAATCATGCTAATTTGCGGGAATGCTGTGCTAGTCGAGCTAATATGATGGAAGCATCTTTAATAGGTGCTATTTTAGAAGGGGCAAATCTTACTAACACAATGTTAATCAGCGCAATTTTAGATAAGGCTAATTTAGTTGGAGCCAATCTTAGTGGTGCTATTCTTGAATCTGCCAGCTTAATTGAAGCCGATATGAGTCGCGCTAAAATGAGTGGATCTAACCTAGTTAATGCTAATCTAAGCGGAGCAAATTTACGCTGGGCAAATATTAGTTGGACGAGCTTACGAGGAGTAAATTTACGGGGTGCAACTCTTTACCGTGCTAAATTAAGCTGGTCAAATCTCAGCGGTGCAATTTTAAGTGATGCAATTTTAATGGATGCTAACATAAGTCGAGCAAACCTACGGGATGCTGATTTGCATGGTGCGATTATGCCAGATGGGAGAACCTACGATTAAAATATATGGTTTAGATGATTAATTTTACTTGGCATTATATTAATATAAAATCCGTCTCGATCGATAATTTACCCAGCTAAAAAAATTGATCTAAACTGATAATACTTGATTGACAAGTAAAAAATATGGATGTACAATTATTACTTAGGGAATATGCAGCCGGAAACAGAAATTTTGCAGGAGCTAATTTAATTGGTTGTAATTTAAGCGGTATAAATTTAAGTGGTGTGAACCTCCAGGAAGCATCTCTAGCAAGGGCTGACCTCAGTCGAACTAATCTTATCGGAGCTAATTTAAATCATGCATTTATGTATGGAACCGATTTGAGTTTCGCCAAACTGACTGAGGCTAATTTAAGCGAAGCAGATTTAACTAAAGCTAATCTCAAAGGAGCAATTTTAAGCAAATCCTATTTAATAGGAGCCAAACTTAGTGGCGCAATTCTTAGTGGTGTAAATTTATATTTTGCCCAGTTGCGAGGTGTAAATTTATGTGGTGCTGATTTGCGCGATATCAATCTTAGATCGGCTGATTTACGGGAAGCTAAATTAAGTTGGGCTAACTTAAGTGGTGCGAAATTAAGTGGTGCTTTATTACAAGGAGCAATGCTTAATGGTGTAAAATTTAATTATGCTTATTTAAATGGAATAAATTTACAAGGATTCGACCTAGATGGAGTTGATTTTAGTTATGCAAAAATGAGTAAAATAAATTTAAGCGATGCTAATTTAACTGCTAGTAATCTAAGTGAAGCAAAAATGCGTTTAGCAATCATGCCTAGAGCAAATTTATGTGGTGCTAACTTATATAAAACCAATTTGAATAAAGCCGATTTACAGGCTGCAAATTTAAGTAAAGCAGATTTAACTGAGGCAGATTTACAAGAAGCTAATCTAAAAGAAGCTAATTTAAATTTAGCCTGCTTGTATCAAACAAATTTTCATCGCTCTAAATTATATAAAGCTTATTTTTGGGGTGCAAAATTAAATGTAACTCTAATGCAAGGGGCAGATTTGCGAGAAGCTAGTTTACGTGGGGCAGATTTACAAGGGGCAAATTTGCAAAATGCAATTTTAACCGGGGCAACTATGCCAGATGGCTCTATTCATAGTTAAATTTAACGTCAAAATAAGATCGCCTTTCCCAAAGTAATGTAAACAATTGTCAATTTATTTAATAAATATTAATAATTAAAATTTATCTTGATTTACCCTGAAATGTTAATATATTGATAAGCATTTTTATTTGTTACACCAATAAAAAAATAATTGCTGAGAAATTTACGATCGATTGTTATTATCCTAAAAATTAAGGGTAAATTAAATTTAAGAAATTTCTATCGCAACTAAGTGGGGGCTAAATACAATGGATGCGTATGAACTGCTGAACCGTTATATAGCAGGAGACAGAAATTTTCGAGGAATTAATCTACCAGCAGCTAATCTCATCGGTGCCACTTTGCAACGGGTAGACTTAACAGGCTCCAACCTAAAAGAAGCTGCTTTAGCTAGAGCAGATCTTAGTAGATCTTTTCTATTAGAAGCACAATTAACAGGTGCTTTTCTATATGGAACTAATATGAGTTATACTAAACTAAAAGGTAGTAAACTTATAGAAGTAGATTTAACTAAAGCAGATCTAAAAGGTTCTAATCTATCTAATGTAGATTTAACCGGAGCTAAACTAAGCGGTGCTATTCTAAGTTGGGTAACTCTATATCGCGCTAATATGCCAGGAGTTAACCTCTGCGGTGCTAATTTAAATGGAATTAATTTGCGATCGGCTAATTTGACCGGTGCTAATTTAAACTGGACTAATCTTAGTGGAGCCAGATTAAGCGGAGCTTGTTTAAAAGGCGCACAAATGAATGAAGTTAAACTCAATGGTGCATTTTTAAACGGGTTGAATTTAGAAGGAGCTAATTTTAGTGGCATCGAATTACAAGCAGCAAAAATAAATGGTGCTAAATTGCAAAACTCTAATTTTATCGGTGCCAATTTAGCCGGGGCACAAATGCGCTTAGTAAATCTTGAAGAAAGCAATCTCAAAAAAGCGGATTTGCATAATATTAACCTTACCAACAGTCAATTAAATCAAGCGATTCTCATGCGAGCCGACTTAAGAGAAGCTGACTTGAGAAATGCTGATTTAAGCGGCGCAAATTTAAACCTAGCTAATCTATCTGGAGCTAATTTAAGTGGTGCCAATCTCCAAGGCGCATACCTATGGGGTGCTAACTTAGATGGAGTTAATTTATCTGGTGCAGATCTACGTGGAGCTAGTCTACGGGATGCTATAATTATTGGTGCAAATTTACACGATGCTATTCTCGATGGTATAATTATGCCTGATGGAAAAATTTGTGCGTAAATTTATAAAAAAATTTATCAGGGAATTTATGCATAAAGGCAGTAATTTATGCATAAACTATTCCCGATAAATTGATGACTTGTTAATATTTCCCAGAAGATTATCTCCAAACAAAATTACAGCATAAATATTAAAAAGAATTATTTTTTTTAGAAAAGCCCATTAAATATAAACAAACAATTTCTAGCAACTTTTTAAAGTAAAAACCAGTGAAATAAAAGAATAGTAGGGTGCGTCAGAAAGTTAACTTAGTGATCTGAGTTATAAATTTTAGTCTGACGCACCCTACCAGGCTGTTATTACCATTAAACAGCCCTGAGTCTATAACCTATAAATCTTGCTATTTTGCTAATACCCAATTTACCAGAGTCCGAACACCAAAACCAGTAGCACCAGCAGAATTATAACCATTATCTTTTTCCGTCCAAACTGGGCCAGCAATATCTAAATGTGCCCAGGCAGTTTCCTTAACAAATTGTTTGAGAAACATAGCTGCGGAAATAGCGCCACCGCCTCTCGGACCTGTATTTTTCATGTCAGCAATTAAAGATTTCATGCCTTCAAAATATTTTTCTTCTAAAGGCATACGCCAGATTTTTTCGCCAGCAATTTCCGCCGCTTGAGTAATTTGA
The DNA here is from genome assembly GCA_963923765.1 of uncultured bacterium. Classification (GTDB taxonomy): domain Bacteria; phylum Cyanobacteriota; class Cyanobacteriia; order Cyanobacteriales; family CAWUOF01; genus CAWUOF01. The sequence goes on from CAWUOF010000102.1 coordinate 4,458, forward strand.
TTAGCTAAGGTATCATCAGGACTCCATAAGCCCGCAATATCATCTCCCAAAGCAATTACACAAGCACCTGTTAAAGTAGCCAGATCGATAATGGCATCTAAACCTAATTTTTCCGTAAAAATTAAAGCATCAGCTAAAGTTAAACGTCCTTCAGCATCAGTATTATTTACTTCAATAGTTTTACCATTAGCAGCCTTGAGAATATCGCCGGGGTGAATAGCTTTACCGCTAATCATATTTTCAGTAACGGCACTGATAAAGTGTACTTCAACATCTGGTTTTAGTTGTGCGATCGCCTTAGCAGCACCAAAAGTTGCAGCAGCACCTCCCATATCTATTTTCATCATTTCGATGGCACTACCTGCACCTTTAATATTTAATCCACCAGAGTCAAAAGTTAAACCTTTACCAACTATACCTAGTTTACGGCGGGGATTTCCTTCTGGTTTGTAGGTAAGATGAATAAATTTAGGTGGTAGATCGGAAGCTTGGGCTACTCCGAGAAAAGCTCCCATCCCTAATTTTTCACAGTCTTCTCGTTCTAAAATTTCTATACTTAGCCCGTGTTCTTGGGCTATTTGTTGTGCTATTTCTGCTATAGTAATCGGTGTCACCTCATTAGCTGGGGCTGCTACTAACTGTCTGGCTAAAATTACACCAGCACAAATTTGACGACTGTAAGCGATCGCCTTTTCTTGACCATTTAATCCCAGTAAATCTATTTGTTCCAGCATTGGCCCTTTGTCCTCTGGTTCTGATTTAAAGCGATTATCCTGATATAGAGCCAATTCTATACCTTCAGCAATAGCTTGGGCTGTAGCTGCCGGATCATTATTATATATGGGTAAACTAATTCCTAGAGTTTTACACTTTTCCTTTTTAGCCGATCGAGCGCAGGCTGCTGCTCCTAAGCGTAAACTTTCTAATTTTAGTTTATCTAGTTTCCCCAAACCTACTAATAAGATTTTGCGAATTGAACTTTTCCCGCCAACACGAGTACAGACAATGCTACCTGCTTTGCCTTTAAACTCCATTTCCTCTATTAATTCTTTCACCGTTCCGGAAAGCTTTTCATCCAATGTTACCAGATCACCAGTTATCTCTACCGCGTCTTCAAATAGGCCAATAGCCAAAGCATCTCCAGACCAGTCTAAAATTGAATGATTAGTTGTGCGAAATTCCATCCTTTTGCCTCAAACTGTATATTTGCTCTATAGCGCCTTTTAATAAAATTGTACAAAAGCTTTATAATTTTCTGAAAAAATTTATTTTTTTGCAAATATGACCCATAAGCTTATATAATTTTTCAGTATATTTTAAATAATAAAAAGATGTCAGTCCACCAGTATATTCTGAATATTTAAACAAACGATACTTTAATAATTGTAAAAAAATCTGTAAATATTAACAAATTTTGGCATTTATTAATAGCGCTTAATAATCATTATAATCAGTAATTACTTATATAAAAAAATCAAAATAGATATTTTTTTAGCTCCAATTATAAAAATATAATTCTAAAATTAATCAAATTTAATGAAGTTCATAAAATTAATATCATAAATTTTTAACAATAAAAATATAATAAAAATTCATAAAACTCAAAATAAAAAATATTATGGTTTACCAAGTATTATATTCAGAGTTTATATTTTTTATAACACCATTTAACCTTTAATAAGCAAATACTCGCTTAATTAATGAATTTTGTAACAACAGTAGAAAAAAAATAAGCTAAACAGCTTAAAATAAATTGAGTAAATAAAATCGCCCAAAATCTTCAAGCGGCAAGAAACTAGGAAAATAAAACAGGAGTAGACCTGTGGTAGTAAAAATAAAGCACCAGAATGAAAATCAAATCAAGTAGCGATAAATACCTTGCCAGTAGAAAATATGGAAATTTTAGAACCAGCCATATTATTTAGATTAAAAACTCGTACTGTTGTCAGTGGAGAGTTGACTATGCCTTGTGTGCCAGCTATGTTAGATGAATACATAAAGATAATTGAAAAATTATTGGGCGCTTTATGTCAAAATAATATGACTACACAAGAAATACAATCATTACGCCAAACAATTGCCACCAAATTAGAAGCAGGATTTAAAATATCACCAAATACGCTTTTCATATTTAAATATGAGACACAAAAAGTATCATTAGGAATAGCAGGAAGATTACAAATTACAACGATAATTAAACCTATATTATTAGAAAATAAGTATCAAAATTGGCTAAACAAATCCCCACCAATCTTTGGTATATATACTGATGCAAAATTTATGGTGACTGCGCTTCAATTTCGTAATACATCTTCAACACCAATTTTAGATGTAGGAGCAGGAAATGGTCGCCATAGCATTCCATTATCAAAAAAAGGATATCCAGTCGATGCAATAGAATTAAACCCAGCCTTTGCGGAAAAATTATCAAGATTAGATGCCACAGAAAATTTGCCTATTAATGTGATTCAAGGTAATATACTTGATCAGTTAATAAAACTGAGATTTTCCTACTATCAATTAGCCATTGTATCAGAAGTAATATCCCACTTCCAAAATATAGATCAAGTGAGGTTACTTTTAGCTAAAATGTGCGATGTAATTCGTAGTGGAGGCTTATTATTATTTAATTGCTTTTTAACAGAAAATGGATATGAGCCTGACGATAAAGCAAGGCAAATAGCCCAGATATTATGGTCATTTCTGATGACAAGATCAGAATTAAAATTAGCAATGGCAGGATTACCCTTAAAAATTATATCAGAAGAGTCACTATTTGAATATGAGCGTAATCACTTACCGCCGTAAGGATGGCCACCTAAAAATTGGTTTGAAAGCTGGGCAACTGGTCGTGGTTTATTTCCAAAGAATTACCGCCTATGGAATTAAAATGGATACTTTATCGGCGATTTTAAAGGGGTAAAAAAAAATTATCAGGGTAGAAATCAAGAGAAAAATATTAATCAACAAAAGGAGGGAAAAATTGAGCTATCCAGAAAATTGCTAGATATTTTCCAAGGTTTATCAGTTTATTTTTAACCTAAATAAATTCCTAAAAATCCGATATAACTTTTGATTGTTTTCTGGTACATATTATGGATAAAATAAGAATACAGAAAAATAGCAGGCATGAATTAACATAAAATTTGTATGGTGGTGAGGAGTAATGTTTAGAAGAAAGAAGCCTAAAAGCTCTCTAGTTGTAGGAATAGGTTTAGCCGCTATGCTCATTGGCTCTAGTCTAGTGGCAATGAAATTAACAGGATTTGTAAAAACACCAAACTTAGAGATAGATAACCGCAAAAAAAATTCCGAAATAATGCGGCTGGTACAATTAACACCAGAAGATCGAGCTTCGCAATTGGAAAAAATAGCGGAAGGGTCAAAATCTATCGATCGCAGTAGAGCCAGGTATATTTTAGCGGCAGATTTAATAGAAAAAAATCAAGGAGAAAATGCCCTAAAATGGTTAGAAGGATTAGAAAAAGAATATTCCCTTTTAGCTAGTCATGTAGCTTTACAAAAAGCGCGAGCTTATGAAAGTATTGGCAATAAAGATAAAGCTCGATCGGCTTGGGAAGAATTACTTTATAACTATCCCAAAGAAGTAGTAGCACCCCAAGCCATGTTAGCGCTACTAGACAAAGATACGAAATATGGTGATGATGCTATATCTAAATTTCCTAGCCATCCTAGCACTGTAGAAATTGCTTATCGTCGCTTACAACAAAATCCCAATCAATTACCATTAATGTTATTGTTTGCTAAACATGGAATTTATAGATCGGACTATGCCAAAGTAGTAGATCAATTAGTGAAAAACTATGCCGATAAACTCAAAAAAGAAGATTGGGAAATTATCGCCTTTGGCTATTGGGAAAAACAATTATATGGCAAAGCTGGACGTGCCTATCTAAAAGCTAATATCACACCTCGTAACATTTACCGTGCTGCTCGCGGCTTACAAATCGATGGCAAAGGCTATCAAGCTAAACCTATTTATCGAGACTTAATCAAAGAATTTCCTGATGCGAAGGAAACCCCCATAGCCTTGCTACGTTTAGCTAAACTAGCCGAACCAAAAGATGCTACTTTCTATCTGAACAAAATAATTGAATCTTTTCCTGATAAAACTCCAGAAGCACTCTTAGAAAAAGCTGATATCCTGGAGATTTTAGATAATAATAAATTAGCAGCAGAAACGCGAGAATTACTATTAACAAAATATAGTAAGTCTGATGCTGCCGCCCAATTACGCTGGAGAATGGCACAAAAACGAGCTAATGCTAACGATTTACAAGCAGCTTGGCAATGGGCACAGCCAATTACTACGGAAAATCAAGATAGTGATTTAGCTGCGGAAGCAGGTTTTTGGGTCGGTAAATGGGCGAATAAATTAGGGCGGCAACAGGAAGCTAAAACTGCTTTCGAGCAAGTTTTAAATAAATATCCCCACACATATTATGCTTGGCGATCGGCTGTATTATTAGGTAAAAATGTCGGAGATTTTACCACTGTAAGAAAATTATCACCGGAATTAATCAGACCAACAAGAACAAGTTTATTAGTAGGTTCTGATACATTAAAAGAACTCTATTATTTAGGTCAAAATCAAGATGCTTGGAATCTTTGGCAAATGGAGTTTAAAAATCACATTGAACCATCATTAGAAGAACAATTTACTGATGGGTTAATTCGCTTAAGTATCAACGACAATATCGAAGGAATGTTTATGATTTCCAGCCTAGATAAAAGAGAAAAACCCGAAGAGCGATCGCAATACTTAGAACTGAAAAAAACCAAGGATTATTGGCAAGCTCTTTATCCATTGCCCTATTTGGATATTATTAATAAATGGTCAAAAGAACGCCAGCTTAATTCTATACTTGTGGCTGGATTAATTCGCCAAGAATCTCGGTTTATGCCGGAAATAAAATCTAAGGTAGGTGCAACTGGATTAATGCAAGTAATGCCGGAAACAGCCTCATGGATAGCGGAAAAAATATCCCTGAAAAAATATCAGCTAAACAATCCCAACGATAACATTAATATTGGTACTTGGTATCTTGATTACACCCATCAAGAATATAAAAATAATTCCATGTTAGCAGTTGCCAGTTACAATGCCGGACCTGGTAAAGTTTCCGAGTGGCTACAAAAATATAATCTCAAAGATCCAGATGATTTTGTTGAAGTCATTCCTTTTTCTGAAACTAAAGGCTATGTCAAGTCAGTTTTTGAGAATTATTGGAATTACTTACGCCTTTATACTAATGATTTTCCCCAAATTTCCTCTAATAGCAATTAAATTTCCCCGCCGATAAATTTGCTATAAGACTAGAAAAAATGAGAATCCAACTACTCTGGCCAGCATTGATATATGATAGGGTGCTCTATAACTATTCAGCAGGTTAAATGCTTATATAAGGGTGTGTTAAATTAAAAAATTTGTAGAAATAAATTTGTGGTATTAATAACGCACCCTATAATATTTTAAGTCCAGGCAAAATAAATTCATATTATAAACAATTTATATTGCCCCTTTCCAGCTTTTTGAATCTACTAAGCTAAGATTGAACATCAATATTTTAAATATACAAATGAATAATTATGTATTTATAGAGTTGTACTTATTTTACTTAGATAAATCTTCATAATTAATTCAGAGCGATCGCGGATTGTTAAAA
>CAWUOF010000103.1:0-10141 GCA_963923765.1 uncultured bacterium
ATCGATCACATATTTAGCTGATGACCTGAAATTATTATCTATGGTATCTGGATAACAAATTTTTGGAGAATGTGGAGCAAAAACTAAGAAAATTATGTTATTTTCTTTTTCAAGGAATAATAGATAAATAACAATGCCGCCGAAGTTGTCCGCAAATGTATTGTTTAACATCAGGGTGTTAAGATAACGACAATTTTAAGCAACTCGCCGTTACACTAATCATCAGACATAATGAACTCATCGAAAATCACAAATTCTTTATCCTTGCCATCCGAAAATAAAGGGCCATGCCCTATCGGTATTTTTGATAGTGGTGTGGGAGGGCTGACGGTTTTAAGAGAATTATATCGGCAACTCCCTAACGAATCTATAATATATTTTGCTGATACTGCCCGCTTACCCTACGGCAATCGATCGCAGGCGGAAATATTACAATTTGTCCGAGAAATTCTTAACTGGATGGTACAACAGGGCGTAAAAATGGCTATCATGGCCTGTAATACCAGTTCGGCACTGGCCCTGGAAATCGTGCGATCGGAATTTAATATCCCCATTTTAGGTCTAATTTTACCCGGTGCTAGGGCTGCCGTCCAAAAGGGCCGTCGTATTGGTGTTATCGCTACCCCTGCTACTGCTAATAGTAATGCTTATCGACGTGCCATTTTAGAAATTGACCAAACTTGTCAAGTTTGGCAAGTGGGCTGTCCTGATTTTGTTCCTTTAATTGAACAGGGCCGAATCCATGACCCCTTGACCACAGAAGTAGCCCGCGAATATTTAATCCCTTTGATGCAGCAACAGATTGATACTTTAGTTTATGGCTGTACTCATTACCCCCACTTGGCACCGGTAATTACTTCTATTTTACCTGGTCCTGTCCAATTGGTGGATCCGGCAGTTCATGTAGTTATGGCAGCCGCTTGTGAATTGGAAATGCTTGGTTTGAGAAATAATCGCATTACCATGCCCACCAAATTTTATGTTAGCGGCTGCCCACAACAATTTGCTCAATTATCTAAACAATGGTTAGGTTGCACACCTGCTGTGGAAAAAATTTATTTACCTGTAATACAACCTCAACCAGTATCTTTAGAAGCTGACTGATATTTATTAACTAGATAAGCTGTTCGCTATTGCAATTATTTGTAAACTGAACAGCTTATCAGCATGGCGAAGTTTAATATTCAGAATTTAACATAGAGTATTTCCTCTTCCAATTCTAGCAGCACTTACCAATTATCTTTAAGTTCACTCTCGCCAAAAGCAAAATTATATATTATATTCTGTTTTGGCTAGTTAATTAAGCTTTTTTCTGACTGCTGAGATTAGGGAGTTTTAATTTTTCTGAATTAATTAAATTTTCTTTAGTTTATCCTTGCGGATGTCGCCAAGCTTGCGATCGCTCTGCTAATTTTAATAACAAATAAATCATTAATAAATACCCCGCCGCTAGAACCGGAATAATCAAAGGCATATCGTGGTATGTCATAGTTTGGCACAAGGATAAAGCAGAGGTGGATGATAACTAAAAATATTCAATTCAAAGCAGGTGTAATTAAGTCAGCAAATTCATAATTTGCCGACTGTCGCCAAACAGTCACCGCTGGAAACATCTCTGTTTCCTATTTTTAATCTCCGGAAAATTATCCCGAAAATGTGTAATTGCCTAAAAACTAAGGCAATATTTTTTTATCAAAAACGCCAAATTTTGTCTTACTGAAAACCAGCAAGTTTTAGCTGTAGTTCTTTCTGATCGGTACAGGGCTTCCTGAGAGCTAATGCCCTTTTAGGATTCCCAAAGACCTTGGAATCTCACGACCGACAAAAAAACATCATGCCTCGATCGTATCGAAAGATAATATCTGACCTGAGATACGAGGTGCGTTTAAAGTATGGAATTGTTGGAAATTCTTAGCTTTTATAATAACACAATATTTTTAATTTAGATAGTGTTTTAGCAAAATTTTTGGATAAATTTATGACCGAGAAAACTAGGTGATGATTGATGGTCGGCCTGGTAATTTTGGGCCATTTTAGAGAAAGTATTAGCAGGAAAATTTTCCGACTACCGAACCTTAGCTTAAAATAAAGATAATATATTGTAAACTTTCGTAACCTAAAGCCTGAGTCGGCTCATCCATGACCTCAGTGACCTCCCTCTTTTCCCCTGTTGAAGCAGACCTGCGTTTGCTGGCAGATAACTTGAAAAAGCTAGTGGGGGCGCGTCACCCCATTTTATACGCGGCGGCAGAACACCTATTCGGAGCTGGGGGAAAGCAGTTGAGGCCAGCCATTGTGCTACTGCTTTCACGAGCGACGATGTTAGATCGAGAAATAACACCTCGTCACCGCCGCTTGGCCGAGATTACCGAAATGATTCACACGGCTAGTTTGGTACATGATGACGTAGTGGACGAATCAGAACTACGTCGCGGCATACCCACAGTTCATAGCAGATTTGGCAACCGGGTGGCGGTGTTGGCAGGAGATTTTCTGTTTGCCCAAGCCTCTTGGTATTTAGCTAATCTGGATAATTTGGAAGTGGTAAAACTACTTTCAGAAGTGATTAAAGATTTTGCGGAAGGAGAAATTCAGCAAGGGCTGAATAGATTCGACCCAAATCTGTCCATAGAATCTTATTTGGAAAAAAGCTACTATAAAACAGCATCTTTGATGGCCAATAGTGCTAAAGCTGCGGGATTGCTCAGTGGCGTTGAACCAGATATGGCGACAAATTTGTATCTCTATGGGCGAAATATTGGTTTAGCTTTCCAGGTAGTAGATGATATTTTAGATTTCACGGGATCTACGGAGGTGCTGGGAAAACCAGCAGGTTCAGATCTAAAAAGTGGAAATTTAACTGCACCGACTTTATTTGCCCTGGAGGAAAAACCTTTTTTAGAAAAGCTAATCGAAAGAGAATTTACCGAAACCGGAGATATTGAAGAAGCTCTTGAGTTAATTAAAGAAAGTCAAGGAATCGATCGCGCTCGATCCTTAGCAGTACAACACGCTCAATTAGCTGTTGAATATTTAGCTAATTTGCCGCCTTCAGAATCTCGCCAAGCTCTTATCGATTTAGCTGATTATGTTCTGAGTCGTCTTTATTAGGAGTAATGGAAATAAGAAGTTAGAAGTAAGAATTTAACCAGCATAAATAGATAGTTATAATTGCATAAAACATCTAAAAAATCCCATCATACAACTGATTTTTTAGTTAATTTCTGTAATAGTTAACATTGTAAATGCTTTTGAATTCTATCTACTGACCTCTTATTTTCCGATTATTTATTAGCAAATATCTGGAGGAATTTGTGTAGATTTATATTTAGGATTAGATAGTTGTTGCAACTGTGTCTGAATTAAATTTTGCAAATCTTCGCGGCGGACTTCCGTACCAGTAGCCAGATTTTCTGGTGTTTCAAAAAAGACTAAACTGTGGATGTCAGGCATGGCCACAAGTTGAAATAAAATATGAGTGACTGGTACTGGTACGGCTATTACCTGAAAAGATTTTGGAACTTGAGAGCTACTAATTGCATCTTTGTGGGTAGGAAAAGCATAAATTACATTTTTTTCCATATCAGGTTGAAGGCGATTACTTAAAGTAGTAGTTAGCCAATTTTGGTTTAGTCCTTGTCGGATGTAGTATTGGGGATGGCGCAATTGGCCAGCTAGAAGTTTAAGTACAGGAGCGATCGCTTGCATCAATTGTGGTGTAGCGCCATCTTTAGGTGCATGATTAATTAAAATTTGAAGTTGTTGGTCTAAATCCATATTTCCTCCTAAAAATAATTAGTGATAAGTAATTTTCTATAGTAATAGAATTGGCACAAAAATGAATACTTTATATTGAGAAGTGCTAATTTTATTATTTCTATATCTTTTTATCCAGAAAAATATAGCTAACAACTGAAAGCTAATAGATATGCTACGGTCTTTGTTAGTGAATCATTATAATAAAAGGGAGCTACCGGGGAGTGGAAACCATTTTTCAACTACTGTTTAGTGAGTTCAAACAGTTTACCCGGGCGTCTGAGCAAAACTGCCTGGACGTTGCGGCGCGTTTAACAGCAGAAGTAGATCGAATTTGTACTGAAAGTAAACGCATACAATCCTCTGGAGAAATAGAAACCTGGGCTATTACTCTAGCTAATCATCGTCTCAAACAATGTCTTAAATATTATAAACTAGGTTCTCGACAAGGGCGGGTAGAATTACATAGCAGCCTAAGTGCAATAGTTTATCGCTATATAACACCACCCCAAGCTCGATCGAGCTATCAAGCACGGTTAAATTTGATAGAAGATTTTTTACAAGGATTTTATGTGGAAGCTTGGAAGGCTTTTTTACGAGAAAACCAACTGCCAGAAAAATATCATCCTCAAAATCTCTTAGCAGTAGCAGAATACATGGCATTTACTGAACGTTATGCCAAACGACGTATTACTATTTCTGCTCGTCGTAATCAACAATTAATTGTACTACGTGCCCAGACTTTTTCCCAACAACAACCCCCGGAAATATCTGTAGATATGGAACAAGCGGCTGAGGGGAATATTGTTGATTCAGATACACCAGGCAATGAACCAACTATACAACAAGTACGACAGATGATGGTGTCTCGTGCCCCAGAACCTGCTGAAGATTCTTTGCGGCAAGAAGTTATTAAACAATTAATGAAGTATTTAGATGAAAAACAACAAAAAGATTGTGCTGATTATTTCGCTTTGCGACTGCAAGATTTACAGGCAAATGAAATTGAAGAGATTTTAAATCTTACTCCTAGAGAGCGAGATTATTTGCAACAGCGTTTTAAATATCATTTAATTCGTTTTGCTATGTTACATCAGTGGGAACTGGTACACCAGTGGTTAGAAGTTGATTTAGAACATAATCTAGGTTTAACTTCTCAGGATTGGCAGGATTTTCGGCTGACACTTAGCCCTTTACAGTTGGATATTTTGCGTTTAAAGCAAGAAAAAGTAGGGGATGAGAAAATTTCCCAAATTGTAGGTTGTACTGTTACTCAAGTACAAAAACATTGGTTAAAACTGCTGGAAAAAGCCTGGGAACTTCGGAATAAATAATTAATTAAATTAATTGCATCTACGAAAAATTACTTATTTTGTTATGATAATTTTTGCAGTAATTTTGCATAAAATCAGGGAATCTAGGTATATAGGATAATGGCAATACTTCGTGAAATAAAATTTAAATAAAATTTATTAGGGTATATTATTAGTTATCAATAAAGAAATATGTATTGAGGCTAGGATTATGCCTTAATTTAAAAAATGTCCTGTTAGTCAGTAAAAATAGTAGGAAATTTAGGCGGTAAACTGGCGTAAATTCTTATAAATTCGTGCGATCGCCTTTTACTAGCAAATAAGAAAAATTCCTACTCCTTCAGTATCCGGAGCAATTGCATCTGCCATTGAATAGGGGGTTAGATAATGAATAGTGACCCAGAAAATTTTGAGAAAATCAGGGACTCCGAAGCTTTACAAAAAAGCTTATTTGCTTGGCTTTTAAACCAGCCTACTGAAAAAGCATCTCCTGGAGGAGATAACTCATATCAAGAATCTCTTGCTAGTGATAGTGGCGCTATACCCACTGCGGAACCTGAAGCAGAATATCTGGAATTTAATGATTTAGATCCGCTGGAATTAGAAGCGCCCTTCAACTTCAGTGAATTAGAAAACTCCCCTTTGTACTCGGGGGAATACATACTCAACCGAGGAGAAATACCTGCCGTGCAAGATCGTTTTTATAGTGTCCTGAAGCGCCGGCTTCAAACAGAAATACAACGCAATCCCCCTTTATTTCCTTGGGAAACCGAGATACTAGATTATTATGAAACTAGCACTTCTGACTCGGTACAAGATTTATTTGTTCCCAATATTCTTTGGATGCCTCAATTAGAAAATTTAAAATTACCTCCTGTGCAAATACCAGCAGCCGTTTTAATGCAAATTTTGGCACGATGTCAAGCATTGGTAAAAACTTCTTTAGCTGAAGGAGTAAAATTAGTACGTGCTGTGGAATCTCTTTTTCCTGGTCATTCCCAAGATCTCAATCAGTTAGTTAGTTTGGTTTTGATGCATCCTAGTCGGGGTTCTGCATCGGAAACTACAGATGATTTTCCTAGTAGTTATGAGGTAGCGACCGATTCTCAACAAATGGCCCTGTCTTTGATGGCGGCTAAAGAAATATTGGGTTCTTTGACTTTACCTATCTCTAAGGCAAAACCCCGGATAGAGCGCCAATGGCTAACAAGTGTGGGGCTGTTACAGTTGGAGGCTGAATATAAATTTACTCGTAATTTTGCCTCTGTTAGAGTGCAAGCTTATTTGCCCTGTGGTGGTAGCTTGGAAGTAGTGGGCAATCAATCGGAAGCTAGTGGAAAACGTTCCTCTCCGGGCTATCTTTGTGTGGAATTGTTTGATTTGGTAAGCGATCGCACTTACCCTTTAGAAATTAAATTTCAAGAAGAGGAACAACAAACTTTAATTTTTAGCCTCTATCCCACCCTTGATTGAGCAACGCTAATATAGTAACTATGGGAATTGAGAATTGAGGATTAAGAATTTTTAGATTCTTTCTTGATTCTTTATCCCTGTTTAATGCTAATAAATAAATAACTAGCGTTTCTCTAAAAAAGTGTTTCTCTAAAAAATCCATGTCCAAGTTATCAGGGCTGCCTCCTCTACGGTTTCAACCTCTATGGAATCAATTGCAAGAGCGTTTGCAGTCGGTTTCTGAACCAGAAAATTCTATCTGGCTACGGGTTTTGGTGCAGGCTTTAGTTATCGTGGGTATTATTGCTACGGATGTGGCGGCGGAAACTAACCTTAGTTTTTGGGCTGTACCTTTTAGTATTGTTGGTGGTGTTTGGAGTTGGTATCGTCGTCGATATGCCAATATACCGATGAAGTTTTTAATAGCTATTGGTATGCTGTTGGCATTAGGGACTTTTTTTAGAAATTTGCTAGGACAGCTTAATGATACTCGGATAGTCTTGGCGGAGTTGTTAATTACTTTGCAGGTTTGGCATAGTTTTGATTTACCCCGGCGTAAAGATTTAGGCTATTCGATGGTAATTGGTTTAATTTTATTAGGTGTGGCTGCTACTGTTAGTCAAACTTTAGCTTTTGCACCTCTACTGCTGTTATTTTTAGCTTTGGCTTTGCCAACTTTGGTTTTAGATTATCGATCGCGCCTCAATTTACAAACCCATATTCAGATAGTTAATCAAAATAGAAATAAACGAAAAATTAAAGATTTTTTCCCGTTTTCTCTAAAACGTTTAGGTGCTTTACTGTTAGTAACTTTAAGTTTAGGATTGACGATTTTTGCTGTATTACCTCGGTTTCCAGGATATAAATTACAAACTTTTCCAGTAAGTGCGCCTAATAATTTTCAAGAACAAGTAAATAATGGTAATATTATCAATCCTGGTTATGTTCGCGGTAGTAAAAATCTGAATCAAAAAGGGTCGGGAACTGCTCAAAATCAAGATGACGGCCCCGGCGAGATGGATGATACTTTTTATTATGGGTTTAATTCTAAAATGAATTTAAACCTACGGGGTGAAATGAAACCTAAACTCGTAATGCGGGTACGTAGTCAGGCTAAGGGTTTTTGGTGGGTTTTAGGGTTCGATCGCTATACCGGTCAGGGTTGGGAAATATCTCGCGATAAAGAAACTCGTGAAGTTAAACGTCCTTGGTGGACTTATCAGTATAATCTTTATCCTACTGCTTATTTAAATCGCACTCAGGATGTTATTCAAAGTTTCTCTTTAACGGCAGATTTACCTAATTTAATTCCGGCTTTATCCCAACCTAAAAGTATTTTCTTTCCTACGGAAAAAATATCTATTGATAAGGAAGGCTCATTACGAGTTCCAGCTAATTCCCTGCCCGATGGTTTAACTTATTCGGTAATTTCTGAGGTGCCTTTTCGCGATCGCCAACTTTTAGGTAAATCTCCCACCAAATATCCGAAAAATATTGAAAATTATTATCTACAAGTTCCTCCAGAAATTAAAGCTAAAATCAAAAAGTTTACTGAGGAAGTTATTGCTAATTATAATCAACAACAAATCGGTAAATCTCAAAAAACTCTGGATAATAATTACGAAAAAGCTTTGTATTTGGCAGATTATCTCAAGAAAAATCCCATTTATAAGATAGAAAAAGCTACTCCTTTTTTAGCAGAAAAAGAAGATATAGTAGAAGCCTTTTTGTTTGGGTATAAAAATAGTCCGCCTAATCAAAAAATTACAGGAGGTTATCCTGACCATTTTTCCACTGTTTTAACTATTATGCTACGCTCGATCGGTATTCCCGCCAGATTAGTAGCAGGTTTTGCACCAGGACAATTTAACCCCTTTACTGGTTATTATGAAGTATATAATACCGATGCCTATTCTATTACTGAGGTGTATTTTCAAAAATACGGCTGGTTTACTTTCGATCCGGTTCCTGGGCATGATTTAATTCCGCCTTCTTTTGAAGATTACGAATCTTTTAGTGTTATTAAGGAATTTTGGAAGTGGATAGCAGGTTGGTTTCCTTCTCCTGTTACTAGCTTAATAGGTGCTATTTTTGCGGCTATCTTGGGATTTATTACCTGGTTGTTTGCCTTGTTTACTGAAGGTTGGAGTGGCATTTTTACCGGGCTATTAGTTATTATTGGTTTGAGTTTTATCGGGTGGTTAATTTGGCAAGGTTGGTTACTTTGGCGAGAAAATCGCAGGTTAGCTAAATTACCACCAATGGAAAGTTTATATCAGCAAATGTTAAACTGGTTAGCTAATCAAGGTTTTCGTAAACATCCAGCCCAAACTCCTTTGGAATATTCTCGTAGTTTTTCTCAATATTATGGTGATAATTCTGCTAGGATAGTAGAGGATATTTCCCATGCTTATATGCGGTGGCGCTATGGGGGAAAAGAGGTTAATTTGCTAGAAATGCGATCGCAATTACGAAATTTAATTAAAATGAAAATTAAAAAACGCGGTTAGATACACATTAACTAAAATAAAGAGTGTATTTAAAATTGTAAATAACCGTTGTTGCGATGACAGCACTTTTCAGGGAATATGAAACTTATAGATATTTGACTCGTGGTGACAACCCCATCAAATTTTATATAAAATAAGATTTCTAGCCCTCATATCTGAAAAAATGGCAACTTATTAATTCCTACACCTAACAATATAATCTTACATTTCTTTTATGTCCAAAAATTAGTGATTTTTATTGGTTTTAAGACATGATTTTTTTCGGAAAAAATATCATTTGCCCATCAGTATAATTAAATATCTAAAATTTTGTATTAATATTCAACATTTCTGGTAAGATTATTTTCCTAAAATATCTATACTTAACATCAAACATAACATAAAATATGCAAGCAATCTGGCTAGAAAACAACCAATTACAAATCAAAACAGATTTACCCATTCCTGAACCCATCCCCGGCGAAGCACTTGTGCGGGTTTTACGGGCAGGAATTTGTAATACAGATTTAGAATTACTAAAAGGTTATTATCCCTATACTGGAATTTTAGGGCATGAATTTGTCGGTATAGTGGAAAAAGGCCCGGAAAATTTAATTAATCAGCGTGTTGTCGGGGAAATTAATGCTGCCTGTGGTAAATGTTATTATTGTTTAAATAAAATACCTACCCATTGCGAAAATAGGAGTGTATTAGGAATAGTTAACCGTAATGGCGCTTTTGCTGAATATCTCACTTTACCTAATCAAAATCTCCATATAGTTCCTGATAATATATCAACTGATGCTGCAACTTTTACAGAACCCATCGCAGCCGCTTTAGAAATTCAAGAACAAATAAATATTACTCCCGATCGCCGTGTATTAGTTGTTGGAGATGGAAAATTAGGGCAATTAGTCGCCCAAACTTTAGCCTTAACGGGATGTAATTTATTAGTAATAGGTCGTCATCGTGATAAATTAGCTAATTTAGAAGCTAGGGGAATTAAAACAGGTTTAGTTGAAGCAGTAACAGATAAAACTTTTGATATTGCTGTCGAATGTACTGGTAATTCCTCTGGTTTTACTATTGCCCGTAATGCTTTACGTCCGCGTGGTATTTTAGTTTTAAAAA